>JBPCNM010000390.1:0-5176 GCA_051001255.1 Solirubrobacteraceae bacterium | reverse complement strand
TGAAGAAGCGTGTCGCGTCGACCCCGATCTCGTCGATCAGCTCCCCGAGCCCGACGTAGTCGCCGCGCCGCTTGGACATCGAGGCGCGCTCGCCGCCCTCCACGACGTGGACGAACTGGAGGATCGGGATCTCGAGCCGATCCGGGTCCGCGCCGACGGCGGCGACCGCGGCCTTCAGCCGCGCCACGTAGCCGTGATGGTCGGCGCCGAGCACGTTGATCAGCCGGTCATAGCCGCGCTCGAGCTTGTCCCAGTGGTAGGCGACGTCGGCCGCCAAGTAGGTCGGCTCGCCGCTCGAGCGCTCGAGCACGCGGTCCTTGTCGTCGCCCAGCGCCGTGGTGCGCAGCCACAGCGCGCCCTCCGAGCGGTAGGAGCGGTCCTCGGCCGCGAGCTGCTCGCGCGCCCGCTCCCACGGGCTCGGATCGCCGTCGTAGAGCGCGGCCTCCGAGAACCAGCGGTCGAACACGACCCGGAAGCGCTCGAGCGTCGCCCGGATGCCGGCCATCAGGGTCTCCACGCCGGCCGCGGCGAGCTCCTCGGCCGGCCGGGACGCCGCGTCGGGGATCCGGGCGGCCAGCTCGGCGACGTAATCGCCCTGGTAGCCGTCCTCGGGCGGCTCCTCGCCCCGCGCACGGGCGAGGATCGATTGGCCGAGGCGCTGGACCTGACCGCCGGAGTCGTTGAAGTAGTACTCGCGCTCGACGGTGTTGCCGGCCAGCTCGAGGATCCGTGCGAGCGCGTCGCCGAACGCGGCATGGCGGCCCGAGGCGGCGGTGAGCGGGCCCGTCGGGTTCGCGGAGACGAACTCGACCTGGATCCGCTCGCCCTCCGTCGCGGCGCCGAACGCGTCGCCCGCGGCGAGCACGTCGTCGACCGCCGCGAGGTACCAGGCGTCGCTCAGGAACAGGTTCAGGAACCCGGGACCCGCGACCTCGACCTTCTCGACGCGGCCGCCGAGCCGCTCCTGCAGCGCCGCACCGAGGCGCTTGGCGATCGCCCGCGGCGACTCGCCCATCGCAGGCGCCAGCAGCAGCGCGGCGTTGGTGGAGTAGTCGCCGAAGCCGGCCCGCTTGGGCCGCTCCAGGCTCAGGCGATCGCTCACGGCGCCGCCGTCGCGCAGCTCGGCGGCGGCGGCCCGCACGGCGGTCTTGAGGTCATCGAAGGGCGTCGTCATCGCGGTCAATGATGGTACGGCTCGCCGGCGAGGATCTTGTGCGCGCGGAAGAGCTGCTCGATCAGCATCACGCGGGCGAGCTGGTGCGGGAACGTCATCGGGCCGAACGAGAGCATCTCGTCGCAGCGCTCGAGCTCGGTCCCGTACGCGCCGCCGATCACGAAGCAGACGTCGCGGCCGGCCTGGCGCCGGTCCTCCAGCCAGCGCGCGAATGCGACCGAGTCGTACGTCCTTCCCCGTGCGTCGAGCAGGACCGTGTAGCTGCGCGGCGGGATTCGGCGCTCGAGCTGCTCGTCCTCGCGCACCTCGACCAGCTCGACGCGCGCCCTGCCGGTGAGCATGCGGTGGTAGTGCGCCACGTCGTCGGCGAACGGCGCCCGCAGGCGTCCGACCGCCAGCACCGTGTACTTCACCGCCCGAACGCCTCGGCCTGGCCGATGCGCTCGATCGTGCTCGGATGGGTGCCGAGCAGGAAGCGGGCGAGCCCCGGCGGATCCGGGTCCGAGACGTTCTTGACCGCGATCCGCTCCTGGAACGCGACGAACGTCTCCGGGTCGCGCGTCAGCTCGAGCGAGAACGCGTCCGCGCGCCGCTCGACGTCGCGCGAGAGCTGGTTGGAGACCACCGTGATGACGGGAACGACGATCGCGATCGAGAGCGCGACGGCGGGCACGGCGCGCGGCCCGAGCGCGGCGCCGCGCGGCGCGAAGCGCTCGGCCAGCAGGGCCGCCGCCCACATGCCGAACGGCGCGACGACCGCGAGCCAGATGAGGCCTCCTCGCATGTCCTGATGGCGCACGTGGCCCAGCTCGTGCGCCACCACCAGGCGCGTCTCGGCCGGCGTGAAGTCGTCGATCAGATTGTCATAGAGCACGACGCGCTTGGTGTGCCCGAGGCCGTTGACGTACGCGTTGGCGGCCGTGGTGCGGCGCGAGGCGTCGATCACGTAGACCTGCCCGACGTCCACGCCGGCCTCGCGCGCCAGCCGCAGGACGTCCGAGCGCAGTTCCCCACGCGGCAGCGGGGTGAACTCGTTGAACAGAGGGTCGAGCACGACCGGGCCCGCGTAGGTGGTGATTGCGCCGAAGGCGACCACCACGACGGCGCCCGGCAGCCACCAGCGCGACCCGAAGCGGCGCATGCCGAGCACCAGCACGGCGCCGCCGAGCGCGGCGAAGCCGGCGCCGATCGCCTGCGACTTGGCCACGTCGCCGGCCCAGCCCGTCCAGTCCTGGGTGACGAGGCCGACGTCCTTGGCCCGCTCGCGCGCGACGGCGGAGAGCGGGAGCCCGGCCACGCCGGTCGCGATCGCGATCGCGGCCGCCACCGCGGCGCCGGCTCGAGGCGAAGCCGGTGACGAGCGTTTACGGGAGGCAGTGGGGCGGTTGAGCGCGGCGACCCGTTCGGGCGGCCGGCGGACGAGCAGCGCCAGCACTCCCAGGCCGATCGCGGTCTGGGCCACGTAGATCCACAGCTGGCCGGTGCGGAAGGCCTCCGCCCGGTCGATCTGCGCCGCGCTGAAGTAGGCTCGCGGCTCGACCCGGACCGGCTCGGGCCCGCGGTCGCGAGGACGCATCAGCACGACGGCGCCCTCAGCGACGAGCACCGCGGTGACGAGCGCAACCGGCAGGCGCCATGACCTTCGCACCGAACAGACTCTAGATGGCTGATTCCACGAGTCCGCACCCCTGGATGACGGGTCACGTCGTCGTGGAATCAACCATCTAGGCATGCGCGTCGCGATCGCGTCCGACGTCCACGGCAACCGGCATGCGTTCGAGGCCGTGATCGCCGCCGCCAAGGAGGCCCAGGTCGAGGAGCTGTGGTGCCTGGGCGATCTCGTCGGCTACGGCGCCGACCCCGACGCATGCGTCGCGCTGGCCGAGGCCAACTGCGCGATCTGCCTGGCCGGCAACCACGACCTGGCGGTCGTCGAGGTGCTCTCCCTGGAGGAGTTCTCGCGCGGCGCGGCGCTCGCGGCCCAGTGGACGCAGGACGTGATCCGGCCCGAGACGCGGGAGTTCCTGCTCAGCCTCTCGCCGTCCGGCGAGGCGGAGGGCGTCGGGCTCTACCACGCCTCCCCGCGCGATCCGATCTGGGAGTACGTGCTCTCCGGGTTGACCGCCGAGCTGTGCCTGGACTCCGCACACGGCGCCGGGCAGCGGATCGCGCTGATCGGCCACTCCCACGTCGCGCTCTCCTTCCACCGCCCCGACGGGGAGCCGGCCTCCGGCTCCACGCGGCGGGCCCACGACCTGCTCGACCTGGGGACGGGTGAGTGGCTGCTGAACCCCGGCTCCACCGGCCAGCCGCGCGACGGGGACCCGCGCGCGGCCTGGATGGTGCTCGACACGCAGGCCCAGACGGCGGAGTGGCGCCGTGCCGACTACGACATCGCGGGCGCCCAGGCTGCGATCCGCGCCGCCCGGCTCCCTGACTCGCTGGCGGAACGGCTCCAGTACGGCCAGTGAGCCGGTCGCGCGCGACAGTCCGACTGAGCGATCACGGTCGAGGACAGGCGCGGGCGGAGGCACTAGCCTCCTAGGGCCGATGGCGTTCCGCTCCCCGCTCCTCGCGGCCGGGCTGGGCGCGCTCGTGCTCGCCGGCTGCGGCTCGGAGAACACGGCGCTGATCCCCCAGGCCGAGGCCGACCAGCTCACCGCACTCGTGCGCGAGGCGGGCGACGCGTCCGCCGCCGGCGAGTGCGCCGCGGCGCGCCGGACCGTCCGCGAGGCCGAGCAGCAGCTCGCGGGCCTGCCGCGCAAGACCAGCAGGCGGCTCAAGGCGAACCTGCGCGACTGGCTGGAGCACCTCGACGCGAAGATCGGCGACGAGTGCACCGCCCCCGAGCCTGAGCCGACGGCCACGGCGGCGCCGACGGAGGCACCGACCGAGACGCCAACGCCCACGCAGACGCCCGAGCCGACGGCCACGCCGACGCCCGCGCAGACGCCGGAGCCGACGGCCACGGTCGACCCGGGCACCGGCGGCGAGCCGCCGCCCGAGGAGGAACCACCGAGCACCGGCGGTGTTCCTCCGGAGGAAGACGGATGACCGCCGACACGCTTTTCGCAGACCGCTATCGCCTCGAGCGACGCCTGGGCGTCGGTGGCATGGCCACGGTGCAACTCGCGCTGGACACCCGGCTGGAGCGACGCGTGGCGGTCAAGCTGCTGGCCGAGCACCTGGCGGCCGACGCGAACTTCATCTCGCGCTTCCGGCGCGAGGCGCTGGCCGCCGCCAGGCTCGTGCATCCAAACGTCGTGCAGGTGTTCGACTTCGGGACGGAGGAGTCCACGGGGCGCCAGTACATCGTGATGGAGTTCGTCGACGGTCCGAGCTGCGCCGAGATCCTGCGCGAGCTCGGCCGCCTGGACCCGGTCGACGCCGTGTCGATTCTCGCCCAGGCCTGCCGCGGCCTGGACTACGCGCACCGCAACGGCGTCGTGCACCGCGACGTCAAGCCGGGCAACCTGCTGCGCTCGAGCGACGGCGGGCAGGTCAAGCTGGCCGACTTCGGGATCGCCAAGGCGACCGAGCACTCCGACATGACCAAGGTCGGCTCGGTGCTCGGCACGGCCGCGTACCTCTCGCCGGAGCAGGCGCGCGGGGAGCCCGCCGGCCCTCCCTCGGACCTCTACGCGCTCGGCGTCGTCTCCTACCAGCTGCTGGCCGGCCGGCTGCCCTACGAGGCGGCCTCGCTGACCGACCTCGCGCGCCAGCAGGACACGACGGCGCCGCCGCCGCTGCACGAGGTCGATCCGGCGATTCCGCGCCCCCTCGCGCTCGTCGTGGCGCACGCGCTCGAGCGCCGCGCCGCGGACCGCTTCGAGGACGCCGGCGCGATGGACCGGGCGCTGCGCGCCGCGATGCACGGCGTCGCGCCCGACCCGGCGCCCGCCGGGGACGACACCGAGCCGACGCGGATGCTCGAGCGCACCTCGGTCACCACGCCGCTGGCGCGTACGCAGCCCACGGCGCCGCGCCGGCGCCGGATGGAGC
>JBPCNM010000389.1:0-4102 GCA_051001255.1 Solirubrobacteraceae bacterium | reverse complement strand
TGGCCGGACTGCTCGGGTGGCAAGGTGCACTGCTGGCCGTGCTCGGCAGCGAAGGCACGGTCAACATCACCGATCCCGCCATCACGAACCTGGCCGGGACCTTCTTCTCGGACGTCGTCGGCTGGCTCGTAGCGGCCGGGTGCATCGTGACCATCGCGCTCGCGACCCTCGGCCGGCGGCGCCGGCGGCTCGCCGCCGGACTCGAGGTCGAGGGCGCGGCCGTGATCGGGCTGCGAATCGGGGCGGCCGCCGCAGGCATCCTCGCGGCGGTGGCCATCGTCAACGCCGACCGTGGCCTGCCGCTGGCGCTGGTGATCCTCGTCGGCCTGGTCGTGCTCGTCGAAGGACTCGTCACGCGTACGACGTTCGGCAAGCACGTGTTCGCGGTCGGCGGCAACGCCGAGGCGGCGCGGCGCGCGGGGATCAACGTCGCACGCGTGCGAACGATCGTGTTCGTGCTCTGCTCGACGCTGGCCGCGTTCGGCGGCATCCTCGCCGCCTCCCGGCTGCTCGCGGTCAACCAGTCATCGGGCTCGGGCGACCTGCTGCTGCTCGCCATCGCCGGCCCGGTGATCGCGGGCGTCAGCCTGTTCGGCGGGCGCGGCTCGGTGTGGGGCGCGCTGCTGGGCGCGCTGGTGATCGGGTCGATCTCCAACGGGATGGACCTCCTCGCGCTCGAGTCTTCGGTGAAGTTCATGGTCACCGGCGGCGTCCTCCTCGCCGCCGTCGCGCTCGACGCCGTCGGCCGCCAGCGCCGGCAGGCGCACGGGCGGCTCTGATCACGACCCCCGGCCCGCCGGCGCAATCGCGTTCGGCCGCTGCGCGGCGGCCGTGGCGTCGGGCTCGACGACCACGCCCTGGCGCGGCCAGAGGAAGGCGACCTGGTCCGGGCCGATCGGCTCGCTCACGCGCGGGCGTGGAAGATCGGCTTGCGTGATGAGCGCGAGCATCCAGCGTTCGAGCTGCGAGCGAGTGGGGAGCGACACGCGCGGTGAGCAGCCCGGCGGCTCGAGCTCGGCTGCGGTTGCGAGCGCAAGCACGAGCGCCTCGCTGCATGCGCGTTCGACGGTGTCGCTGCGCTGGTCGAGCCCGCAGCGTTTCTCAACGGCGCGGTGAGCGGGAGGCCGCGGTGGATGCTGATCGCCGGCGGCGATCAGCGCGGCGCCTACCTGTGAGCGGTCGCCTGAGCGCCGGGCGCCCGACGGCGTAGACACGGTGAAGTACCGTCAGGCGCCCGGTCTGCAGGCCAGCGCGAGCAGCTCGGCGGCCGACGACGCCGTCGTGGCGAGTCGCGATCGCCCGATCGATGTGCTCGACGTCGTCAGCCGTCATCGGGTGAACAGTTCTACGACGACGCTGAGGCCCCATGGAGGCTGTCGCGTAGATGGTCTGAGACCCAACTGGGTGGCGGGATGCCGGCTCGTTCGTGACGGCATCGGCGTCTTCCTCAACCGCGGCATTGAGTTCCGGGTCCGCGTCGGCGGACCCGCGCATGCGCGTGGAGGCGAGACTCTCCCTGTCAGGCGAGCCTCCGCGCGAGGTGCTGAAACGTCGCATTCGTCGCACTCGCTGGTCGTCGCGCGACGTTTTGCACCGTGGAGGAGCAGAACGTCGCACGGATCGGGGGTCTGCGCCGCAACGCGACGTTTTGCGGATCCGCCGCCCGCCCGAACCCGCCGCTTCAATGCCGCAGTTGACGCAGACGCCGAGCCCGCGAGCCACGCCCGCAACTGCCACCTGACCGCTACCTGCTCAGGGGTCGGCGAGGCGGGGCTCGCTTGATCGGGTCGGCTCTGCGCCGCGTCCCGTCGCCGCCGAGCGGAGTCATCCCGCGAAGGGTCGCACCGGATCTGCCGGTCCGCTCGTGCGAGGGTGTCCATGGCACCGCAAACGTCGTGAGCGGCCATCGACGACCGATGCTCGCGACGTTTGGGGTCCCAAGGCCCTGAACGTCGTAACCGCGACGGGACGACGAGCGGGTGCGACGTTTGCGCACACCCGGATCCTGCGCCCTGCCCGAGTGCGCGCCGCTCGGCGCACGCACTCGGCACACATCCGGCCCATACCCGGCACAAGCCGGGGCCTCGCTTCGATGCGGTGTTGAAGCTTGCTCGCGCCCAGCACGTCCGAGCCGGGCCGGGCCGGCCTCGGCTAGGGCTTCGGCGCCGCAGTCGCGCCCGCGCTGGCCACCACGACCATGGCGATCGCGGCCAGTTCGCGCCCGCCGAGCGCCTGGCCGAGCACGACGAACCCCGCCAGCGCGGCCACGGCGGGCTCCAGCGACATCAGCACCCCGAACACCGCCTCGGGCAGCCTGCGCAGCGCCTCGAGCTCCAGCGAGTAGGGCAGCACCGACGAGGCGAGCGCGACGGCCAGGGCGGCGCCGAGCAGGTCGGGATGCGTCAGCGCCCCCCCGCCGCCGACGAGCCCGGCCGGCAACACGATCAGCGCGCCCACCGCCATCGCGATCGCCAGCCCGCTGCCGCCGGGAAATGCCGCGCCGGTGCGCTTGCCGAGGTAGATGTAGGCCATCCAGCAGCCCGCGGCCGTCAGCGCGAAGAACACGCCGAGGCCGTCGATCGAGCCGCCGCCGGGGCCGGCCAGCAGCAGGATGCCCGCTCCCGCGAGCACGATCCACACGCCGTCGAGCGGGCGGCGCGAGCCGATCACGGCGACCAGCAGCGGCCCGGCGAACTCGATCGTGACCGCGACGCCGAGCGGGATCCGGTCGATCGACTCGTAGATCGACCAGTTCATCAGCCCCAGCGCGACGCCGAACGCCGCCGCGACGCGCAGGTGGGGTGGGTGGGACTTGATCCGTGGCCGCCAGATCGCCCACAACACGACCGCCGCGAACGCGAGCCGCAGGAACGCCGCGCCGCCGGGGCCGAGCTCGTCGAACAGCGTGATCGCGAACGCCGCGCCCACCTGCAGCGAACCCGCCGCGGCGAGCACCATGCCCACCGCGACGGGCCGCTCCCGGCTCACGTGCGGCCCATCACGCCGGTCATGGGTTGGGAATGTACGCGGCCAGAACCTCTCTCGCCGGGTTTACGTCGGGTTGAAGCGGCGCTGAGATCGTTGCTGTCCGTGACCCGCGTGGCCATCATCGACCCCCAGCCCGCGGTGCGCGCCGGTCTTTCGATGCTGCTGCGCGGCGAGCCCGGGCTGGTGCCGGTCGGCGCCGCGGCGGGCGTCACCGACGCCCACGGGCTGCTCGCCCGCGAGCGGCCCGACGTCGTGCTGATCGAGCACCACCTGCGCGACGGCGACGGGATCGGGCTGTGCCGGCGGCTCAAGGCCGAGCGCACGGCGACGCGCGTGATCCTCTACACGACGCTGCCAGACGACGAGGTCGAGCTGCTCGCCCGCGTGGTGGGCGCCGACGGGATCGTCGACAAGGCGGCGCCGCCCGCCGAGCTGTTCGAGGCGATCCGCCTCGTCGCGCGCGGGGACACGGCGCTGCCGGCGCTGACCCGGTCCCAGCTCGACGCCGCCGCGCACCGCGTGGAGCCCGACGACCTGGCGCTGCTGGCCATGCTCGTCGACCGCACCTCGCCGGCCGACGTGGCCGCGACGCTGCACATGGACCGCGGCCGGGTGGCGAAGCGGACCGAGCGCATGCTCGGCAGCTTGCGGCGCGCGGCGCCCCGCGCGGCCGCGTAGCGCTTCCACCTGCTATCCATCTCGGCATGCCCCTGGTCCCCATGGTGATCGAGCGCACGGCGCGGGGCGAGCGCGAGTTCGACATCTACTCGCGCCTGCTCAACGAGCGCATCATCTTCCTCGGCTCGCCGATCGACGACATGATCGCGAATCTCGTCGTCGCGCAGCTCCTGCACCTGGAGTCCCAGGACCCCGACAAGGACATCTCGATCTACATCAACTCGCCGGGCGGCTCGATCTACTCCGGCCTCGCGGTCTACGACACGATGCAGTTCGTCAAGCCCGACGTGGCCACGATCTGCGTCGGGGTCGCGATGTCGATGGGCTCGCTGCTGCTGACCGGCGGCGCGCCCGGCAAGCGCATGGCGCTGCCCAACTCGCGCCAGCTCATCCACCAGCCGTCCTCCGGCTTCGAGGGCCAGTCGACCGACATCGA
>JBPCNM010000388.1:0-4944 GCA_051001255.1 Solirubrobacteraceae bacterium | reverse complement strand
AGCGTGGACAGCGGGTAGTAGATCATCGGCTTGTCGTAGACGGGCATGATCTGCTTCGAGATGCCCTGGGTGATCGGGTACAGCCGGGTGCCCGAGCCGCCGGCCAGGATGATCCCCTTCAATACGTGCCTCCCAGCTTGCGGTGGTCCCAGGAGGCGCGGCGGTGCTCGGTGAACTGGAGCGCGACCCGCTTGGCTGCCTGCGCGCGCATCGCGGCCTCCAGATCGGACGTGAGCGCGCCGCCGCCGTAGCGGGCGGCGAGCTCGGCCCCCAGCGGGGCGACGAGGTCGAGGTCGCGGTGCAGGATCGCGTCGCAGTCGAGCATCACGCCGCGCAGCTGGTCGTACTCCGTGCCGCCCTCGACCTGCAGCGTGCAGCGTGGGTCGCGCTCGAGGTTGCGGACCTTCTGGGACTTCGCGTACGTCCATGCCCACAGCTCGCCGCTGCGGACCACGTACCAGAGCGGCATCAGGTGCGGCCGGCCGTCGCGGGCGATCGTCGCGCAGGTGACGGTCCTGGACTCGGCGAGGAAGGCCGCGGCCTCCTCGCGCGACATCGCGATCTGGTCGCGGCGGCTCACCGGGAGGAGGGTGCCAGAAGCCGCTCGGCGGCGGCCAGCACGGCCTCGCGGACGTCGGCGGGCTCGAGCACCGCGGCGTCGCCCCCCTCCTTGAGGATCTCCTTGACGAGGTAGCGCTCGCCCTTGAACGCCCATTCGACGATCACCGCGCCGTCGTCGAGCTCGGCCAGCACGGTGCGCTCCTCGCGCGCCCAGCGCGCCTGCTCGGGCGCGATCCACACGTGCGCGACGCGCGAGCCGCCGACCTCGCCCGTCCGCGGCCAGCCCTCCACGTCGGCGACCGGGTCGAGGTCGGCGCGCGGCTCGTAGCCCTCCTCGAGCACGTCGACCCGCTTGACGCGATCGAGGCGGAAGTGGCGCATGTCGTCCTTGGCCGGATCGAACGTCGCGACGTACCAGCCCTCGAGCCCGTTCATCAGCGCATAGGGCTCGACGACGCGCGTGGAGAAGCGGTCCTCGTTGGGCGCGTAGTACTCGAGCTCGATCAGCCGGCGCGCCTCGATCGCCTCGCCCACGCTGCGCGCGATCGCGTCGTCGCTGCGCGCGTTGGAGACCACGAGGCCCTCCTTGGCGATGTCGCCCAGCGCCAGCTCGAGCTTCTCGCGCGCGCTGACGAGGTCCTCGGAGAGGTGGACGCCGAGCAGCTGGATCGCGGCCAGCAGGGCGCGCGCCTCGATCGGGAGCAACCGGGCGGGGCGGTCGAACGTGTCCGAGTAGGGCTCGGGGTCGACCTCGATCTCGCCGTTCGGCAGCACCTCGGCGTAGAGCACGTAGGCGCCGCCGCCGAAGTTGACGACGTTGAGCACCGAGACGTCCTCGCGCAGCTCCTGCTGGGACATCTGCAGCTGCTCGCAGACCTCCGCGGCTTCGAGCTTGCGGCCCGCGCTGCCGGCCTGGATGAGCACCGACGCGAGCGTGACGAGCCGGGCGAAGCGCTCCGGGCGGATCCCGGTCGCCTCGCGCTGGCGGACGCCGCTCCCGCCCTCCCCGCGCTCGATCGCAACCGCCGCGGGCACCGTGCCGGACGCCGCCGCCACGCTCGGCTCGCCGCGATGCAGCTCGACGACGCGGTCGAGCCGCCCGTGCAGCTCCTCGGCCAGCGCCGGCGGGCCCTGCACGCGCACGTGCTGCTCGTAGCCGATCGCCCACGCCAGCACCAGCCGGGGGATCGCGTAGGGCGTGCGGAACACGCGCCCGCCGTCGTCGGCCTCGGCCAGCTCGCCGTAGCGCCCGAAGTTGCGCTCCACGTGCCAGGCGATGCGGTCCGACACCCAGATCTCGGCGGTGTCGCGCGGCTCGCCCAGCTGCCACGGGATGCGGTTGGCGTAGTGACGCGGATCGAAGTCCTCGGGGCGCTGGAAGTCGTGCTCGGCCTTGCTCGCGTACGCCACCTTGCCGCGGATGCGCGAGAGCCGGAACACGCGGATCGCCCCGCGCTCGTGCGACCATCCGACGAGGTAGAACTGGCCGCCCTCGAACAGCAGCTCGTACGGGTCGACCTTGCGCAGCGCCGTCGATCCCGTCTGCATCGTGAAGTACTCGAACTCGATCCGCTTGCGCCGGTAGATCGCGGTGTCGACCTTGGCCAGGCGCGCGGAGAGCTCCGCGCCGCCGGCCGAGCCGGTGATCCCCAGGCCAATCGCGCGCTGCGCCGGGGAGCCCAACGGGCTGGGCCGTCCCCACGTGAGCTGCTGCAGCGCCAGGCGCAACGGCTCGGCGTAGGCGAACTCGCCGTCGAGCAGGCTCAGCGCGGTCTGCAGCGCGGCCAGCTCGCCGTCGGCGAACTCGATCGCGGGCAGGAAGAACGCCTCGGGCGCCAGCGAGTAGTTCTCCTGCTCGGAGAACCCGTCGGCCGGGCGGTCGACCGAGAGGTGGATGCCCAGCGAGTCCAGCTCCGCGCGGTCGGCGTAGAAGCGGCGGGCGAACGCGTCCTCGGTCATGTCCGAATAGCCCTCGACGTCACGCCGGATCTCCGTCGCCGTCACGGGCCGCCGCTCGGCCATCAGGTAGGAGATCAGCGACAGCTGCCGGATCAGCTTCTCGGTGTCCTTGGCCACAGCAGCTCACCATAGACCGCGCGTTCGGGCCGGGCGGCGGGCCTGCGCTGACATGGGGCCGACTTTTCGCGGTGTTTGCTCAAACATCGGGGAGACTAGGGTTCTTGTGGCTGCTGCCGATATACACCAGGCCGTGCCCTTGCGCCTCGTCCTCATCGAAGACCACCAGGCGCTCCGGGAAGGGCTGGAGCTCCTGCTCGGCCGTGAGGGCTGCGACGTCGTCGGCACCGCCGGGACCGCGTCGGAGGGCCAGCAGCTCGTCGAGGACCTCGCGCCCGACGTCGCGCTGGTCGACATCCGCTTGGGTGACGACGACGGGATCGACCTGACCCGGCGCCTGCTGGGCGCCGACCCCGAGCGCCGCATCGTCCTGTACACCGGATCCTCCGACGAGGAGCTCCTGTTCAGCGGCCTGGACTCCGGCGCGCGCGGCTATGCGCTCAAGGACGGCTCACCGCGCGAGCTGGTGGACGCGCTGGCGCTGGTCGCCGGCGGCGGCAGCTACGTCGACCCGCGGCTGCGGCCCGCGCTGCTCTCGCGCCGCGCCACCGAGCGCCTGCCGTCGCTCTCCAACCGCGAGCGCGAGATCCTCGACCTGCTCGCGCAGGGGCTGACCGGCGAGCAGGTGGCGGAGCGGCTCGTGCTGTCGGCCGAGACGGTCAAGACGCACATCCGCAACGCCATGGGCAAGCTCGAAGCCCACACGCGCGTGCACGCGATCGCGATCGCGCTGCGCGAGGGCTTCATCTCGCCACCCGAGGACGCCGGGGTCGACCGTGTCTGACCACACCCCCGGTGGGCTCAGCCGGCTGCGCCACGACCTGCGCACGCCGCTCACCGTGGTGATCGGGTTCGCCGAGATAATGGCCGGCGACCGGCCGCTGACCGACGAAGAGCGGCGCGACTACGCCGCGCGCGTGCTGAGCGCCGCGATCGAGATCCGCGAGCTGATCGATTCGGGCAGGCTGGATTGATCCGCTAACGGCGCACGACCGGCGGTCGATCACGGGTGCACCGTTCCGGATCCTTCAGTGAGGTGCCCGTGCCACGCGTTCTCGTCGTCGATGACGATCCCAACCTTCGACGGCTCGTCAGCATCCGCCTGGAGAAGGCGGGCCACAAGGTGCTCGCCGCCGACTCGCCCGCTGAGGCGCTGGCGGTCGTGCAGGAGCGCGGCGCGCCCGACGTGGTCGTGCTGGACGTCACGATGCCCGGGATGACCGGCCTCGAGCTGCTGCCCGCGATGCGCGGGCTCGACGGCTGCGACGACCTGCCGGCGATCTTCCTCTCGGGTCGCGTCGAGCACCACGACGTCGAGGCCGGCCGCGCGCTGAACGCGACCTACCTGACCAAGCCGTTCAGCGCGGTCGCGCTGACCAAGGCCGTCGAGCGCCTCTCGGCGGTCGAAGCCGGCTGGTAGAGGGGCCATCCCGCACAGTGCCGTAAGCGGCCGATCCCCTACCGGTCACGGCAGTCGTCCGGCACTGTCGGGAAGGGCATGGATCTCGCCACCTTCGGCGCGGGTCAGGCGCGCGAGTGGCGGATCGGCCGTGGCCAAGGGGGATCCGGTGGACAGCGCAGCAGCGGCGGCTACGCAGTCGGCGAGGCTGACGGCCATCCGCTCGCGGTGGTAGTGGCGTGCCCGGAGTCGCCCGGCCAGCAGCCCGACCTCGGCCGAGACTGGCCCCAGCTCCATCCCGGTGTGTACGAGCATGATCAGGTCGGCGTGCACGTCATCGGCGTCCCGACCGTAGACGCGCACCAGCTGGTCCAGCACTTCGATGGCGTTGACCGCGGTGAGCTGGGTCGGCGCCCCCAGCAGGTCGCCGACCGCTTCGGCCGCGCGCTCATCGCGCAGGTAGGCCAGTACGGCGTAGGCATCAAGCACGATCATCGGAGCGTGGTGGTTCGCTGCTCCCGCTCCTGCTCGGCTGTCCGCTCGGCCGCGCGGGCCTGCTCGAGATTCGGCCCCCGGCCGGCGTGCGCACCGCGCAACCTCGCCAACGGATCGGCCGGGATCGGCCGCACTATCGCGTAGTTGCCGCGATCAATGACCAGGACAGCGGCGGTACCCCACCGATGCCGGAGTTCGGCAGGCAGAGACATTTGACCGTTGCGGGTCACCTTCGCGCGGATGGCATCCATCCCCTCATCATACGACCGGCGGCCGTCATAGTATATGGCCCGAGATCATCGTGTGCGGCGCGACGCGCCCAACCAGTGCGGCATCCGATGGCCGATCGCTGAGCGGGACACTGGCTGGCGCCTGCGCGGCAGGCGCGGCGAGGGCCCGGGGGCGTGTGCGTG
>JBPCNM010000387.1:0-12206 GCA_051001255.1 Solirubrobacteraceae bacterium | reverse complement strand
GCCGCGGCGAGCGCGGCGACCGGCAACGGAGCGGCCGGCGCCAGCGGGCCGGCCAACAGGCCCGCGACGAACGCGAAGAGCACGAGGTGGCGCGGGTGGCGACGGACCTCCATGAGCGCCGCTGCGGCGCGCCGGCCGGCCGTTCTCACAACGTGGCCTCTTCGCGCAGCGACGCGAGCCGCTTCTCCCCGATCCCCGGAATCTCGCCGAGCTCCTCGACCGATCCGAAGCCACCACCACGCTCCTCGCGGGCGTCGAGGATCTTCTGCGCCGTGGTCGGGCCGACGCCGCTCAGGAGGTCGAGCTGCTCGAGCGTCGCCGTGTTGAGGTTCAGCGGCTGGCCCTCGGCCGGGGCTGCGGTGGCGGCAGCGGGCGGCACGGCGGCGCCGGCGGCGACGCGCTGCGGCACGAGCACCTGGCGCCCGTCCTCGAGCTTGGCCGCGAGGTTCAGCCCGCCGAGATCGGCGCGGCGGGTGGCGCCGCCCGCACGGGCGACGGCATCGTCCACGCGCGCGCTCGCGCGCAGCTTGTAGACGCCCGGCTGCCGGACCGCACCGGCGACGTGGACGATGACGCCCCCTTCGGCGCCGCCTTCGTCGACCTGGATCGCCGCTGCGGCCTGAGGCGCGGATGCGGCCCGCGAGTCGCCCGTCCCGCTGCCCAGCTGGCGCAACCCGAGCGCCGCCGCGAGTACGACGCCGATGACGCAGAGCGCGAGCTGGAGGCGGGTGAGATCGGCCATGCCACGAAGCTAGGCGGCCGGGTGTGACGAGTCAGCCTGCGAGCGCGACGATCCTGCACCGACTTCGTGCCGACTCTGCGTAATCGCGCGGCCGCGCTGCCCCGCACGGCGACACTTCCGTGCATGCCCCGCCGGTCCTCAGCGCGCCGCCCGACCCGCGAGCCGCACCGCGTCGGCCACCGCCGTCTGTGCGTCGTCTCAGCGGACGACGAAGTTGACGAGCTTGGCCGGGACGACGATCACCTTGATCACGTCCTTGCCGTCGATGTGCGTCTGGACGCGTGGGCGCTCGCGCGCCATGGACTCGAGCTGCTCGCGGTCGGCGCTCGCCGATGCGGGCATGCGGTCGCGCAGCTTGCCGTTGATCTGCAGCGCGATCTCGACCTCGTCGCGCGCCAACAGCGCCGGATCGGCGTCGGGCCATGACTCGTCCCACACGCGGCGGCCGGTGAGCTGCTCGTAGACGTCGGCCCCGCAGTGCGGCGCAAACGGGAAGATCAGCGATGCCGCGGTGGCCGTGGCGAAGCGCAGGCTCGCGTCGCCGACCTTGCCGCGGCGGGCGTAGCACTCGTTGACGAGCTCCATCACCGCCGCGATCGCCGTGTTGAAGGCGAAGCGCCCGCTCATGTCGCCGGTCACCTTGTCGATCGCCCAGTGCGCCTTGCGCAGCAGCTCGAGCTCGTCGCCCGCCGCGCCGTTGGCGGCTGCGTCGATCGGCGCCGGCGTGCCCTGCTCGGCGAGGTCGGCGCCCAGGCGCCACAGGCGACCCAGGAAGCGGTGCACGCCCTCGACGCCGGAGTCCGACCAGTCGGCGTCCTGGTCGGGCGGACCGATGAACAGGATGTAGCAACGGGCCGTGTCGGCGCCGTATCGCTCGACGTACGGCGTCGGGCTGATCACGTTGCCCTTCGACTTGGACATCTTCGCCCCGTCGCGGGTGATCATCCCCTGCGTGAACAGGGCCCTGAACGGTTCCTGCGTGCGCACCATGCCCATGTCGGCGAGCGCCTTGACGAAGAAGCGCGCGTACATCAGATGCAGCACGGCGTGCTCGACGCCACCGATGTACTGGTCGACCGGCGCCCACCGCGCGAGCACGTCGGGGTCCCACGGCGCCTCGTCGTTGCCGGCGTCGCAGTAGCGCAGGTAGTACCACGACGAGTCCACGAACGTGTCCATCGTGTCGGTCTCGCGCAGCGCGGGCTTGCCGCACGTCGGGCACGTCGTGTTGACCCAAGCCTCCGCGGCGGCGAGCGGCGACTTGCCCTTTGGCTTGTAGTCGCTGACATCGGGGAGGACCACCGGCAGCTGATCGTCGGGGATCGGCACCAGCCCGCAGTCGTCGCAATGCACGATCGGGATCGGGCAGCCCCAGTAGCGCTGGCGGGAGAGCAGCCAGTCGCGCAGGCGGTAGTTGACCGACCGGTGGCCGCGCCCGTCCTGCTCGAGCCAGTCGACGATCGCGTCGAGCGCCTCCCGGTTCTGCATCCCGTCGAAGCGCGGGTCGGAGTTGACGATCGGACCGTCCCCCGGGTAGGGCAGCTCCTCGGCCTCCCCGACCACACGGCGGATCTCCAGGCCGAACTTCGTGGCGAACTCGAAGTCGCGCGCGTCGTGCCCCGGCACCGCCATGATCGCGCCGGTGCCGTACTCCATCAGCACGTAGTCGGCGACCCACATCGGGATGCGCTCGCCGTTGACCGGGTTCACGACGCTGCGCCCGAGAGGCACGCCGGTCTTCTCGCGCTCAGCCGATCCGCGCTCCTCGCGGCTCTCGGTGAGCGTCTTGTTGACGTAGTCGCGCGCGGCATGCTCGTGCTCGGTGCCGGCCGCGAGGCGCAGCACGTCCGGGTGCTCGGGCGCCATCACGAAGAACGTCGCCCCGAACAGGGTGTCCGGGCGCGTGGTGAACACGGGGTAGTCGACGCCCAGCTGCTCGCACGTGAACGTCACCTCGGCGCCCACGGACCGCCCGATCCAGTTGCGCTGCATCGCGACCACGTGCTCGGGCCAGTCGATCGTCGCCAGGTCGTCGAGCAGCCGGTCGGCGTAGTCGGTGATGCGGAAGAACCACTGCTCGAGCTGGCGCGCCTCCACCGGCGTGCCGCAGCGCTCGCAGCGCCCGTCGATCACCTGCTCGTTGGCCAGCACGGTGGCGTCCTCGGGACACCAGTTGACCGCGGCGTCCTTGCGGTAGGCCAGCCCGCGCTCGAGCATGCGCAGGAAGATCCACTGCGTCCAGCGGTAGTAGCGCGGCTCGCTGGTGGCGAACTCGCGCGACCAGTCGATCGAGATCCCCCATTCGCGCATCTGGCGCTGGAACTGGGCGATCGACTTCGCCGTCGAGTCGCGCGGATGTTCGCCGGTCTTGATCGCGTGGTTCTCGGCGGGCAGACCGAACGCGTCATAGCCCATCGGGTGCAGCACACGCCGGCCGGTGCGCCGGTGAAAGTGGGCGACGGCGTCGCCGACGGAGTAGTTCTTGAGGTGCCCCATGTGGGGCTCGCCCGACGGGTAGGGCAGCATCTCGAGCACGTAGGACTTCGGGGCTCCGGCCGCCTCGTCGTTGGACACCTGCCACGTCTGCTCGCGCTCCCACACCGCCTGCCACTTGGGCTCGATGGCGCGCGGGTCATAGCGATGCTCGGACATGGAAGCGGTGAGGTTAGCGCCTTGCAACCGGGCGCATTTTCCGTCCACGACGCGAACTAGCGTTCGCTTCATGCTCACGACGAACCAGAAAGGAGCGATCGTCGAGGCGCACATCGCAGCGGCCGCCATCGAGCTCGGCATGGTCGTATGGCGTCCGGTCGCCGAGGGATGCCGCTACGACATGATCCTGGACATCGGCGGTCGGCTGCTGCGAACACAGTGCAAGTGGGCGAATCGTGAGCGTGACGTCGTGGTGATCCGAGGCCGCACGTGCCGGCACACGCCGCGCGGGTACGTGTGGTCGAGGTACTCGAGAGCGGAGGTGCACGGCATCGCAGCGTGGTGTTCGAACACGTCCGAGTGCTACTTCATATCGATCGCCGACATCGCCGGCCGCGCATGCATGCACCTGCGCCTGACGCCCGCGCGAAACAACCAGGAGCTCTTAGTACACTGGGCCGCGAACTACCGGCTCGGGGCTATAGCTCAGCTGGGAGAGCGTTCGGCTGGCAGCCGAAAGGTCGAGGGTTCGAGCCCCTCTAGCTCCACTCCCGAAGGGCCGCCGTAGCGCGGCCCTTCGCCGTTCTACTCCGCGACCGCTCGGCGGGGCGCCTCGCCCCAGAGCTGCTCGAGGCGATAGAACTCGCGCGCCTCCGGCGTGAAGAGGTGCACGACGACGTCGAGATAGTCCATGAGGATCCACCGCGCCTCACCGAGGCCCTCGACGCGGCGGGGCAGGAGGCCGTGCTCCTTCTTGAGTCCCTGGTGGATACCGTCGTGGATCGCCTTGGTCTGGCGGTCGGTGTTGCCCGAGCAGACGACGAAGAAGTCGGTGAACCCCAGCACGCCGCGCAAGTCGAGCTCGGCGACGTCGATCGCCTTCTTGTCCGCGGCGTACTCCGCGATCAACCGCGCGAGCGCGGCCGGGTCCTGGGTGTCCTGATTCTGCGTGAGGGAAGTGGGCCCTGTCATGCCGTGTCCCCCAAGGATAGGCGGGCGCCGGGCGGGGCCGGTCCGGGAGCGCCATACAGCCCTTCGCGCGCGATGTAGTCCGCCACGGCGTCGGGCACCAGGTCGCGCACCGGCCGGCCGGCGCCGGCGCGCCGGCGCAGCAGCGAGCTGGAGATGTCCAGGCGCGGCATCTCGAAGAACCGCACCCGTGCCGACGCCCCCGTGAGATCTGAAAGGCGCTCGGTGATGTCGGTGCGGCGCACTCCCTGGCGCTCGGCGACGGCCAGCTCCGCCAGTGCGAGCACCGCCTCCGGCTCGCGCCACGTCGGCAGCGAATGCGCCATGTCGCCGCCGACGATGAACGTGAGCGCGTCCGCGGGCGCCTGTGCGTGCAGCGCGCGCAGCGTGTCGACGGTGAACGACGGGCCCGGACGGTCGGCGTCCACGCGGGAGAGCCCGAGCCGGTCGTCTCCGGCCACCGCCGCCTCGCACATCGCGACCCGGTGCTCCACGCCGGGGTCGGCCTCGACCGTCTTGTGCGGCGGCACGCGCACCGGCACCAGCAGCACGCGGTCGAGCTCGAGCGCGACGTACGCCTCTTGCGCGCACACCAGGTGCGCGAGATGGGGCGGGTTGAACGTCCCTCCCAGCAGTCCGACGCGCGTCACCAGAGAGCCCGCGCCTACGGCCGGATGTGGCCCGTGCCCTCGACCAGGTACTTGAACGTGCACAGCTCGCGCAGGCCGATCGGCCCGCGCGCGTGGAGCTTCTGCGTCGAGTTGCCGATCTCGGCGCCCATCCCGAACTCGCCGCCGTCGGTAAAGCGCGTCGAGGCGTTGACGTAGACGCACGCGGCATCGACGCCGAGCTGGAACGCCCGCGACGCCGCCACCGAAGCGGTCACGATCGCCTCCGAGTGGCCCGAGCCGTAGGCGTTGATGTGCTCGATCGCGTCCTCGACGGAGTCGACCACCTTGACGGCCAGGGTCAGCCCGAGGAACTCCTCGGCGTAGTCGTCCTCCGTGGCCCCAGCGACCGGAACGCCGGCGGTGGATCCGCGGACGCGCTCGTCGCCGCGCAGCTCCACCCCGGCGTCGTGCAGCGCGCCGAGCGCGTCGGGCAGGAAGCGGTCGGCGACGTCGGCGTGCACCAGCAGCGTCTCGGCGGCATTGCACACGCCCGGCCGCTGCGTCTTGGCGTTGACGATGATGGCCTTGGCGGCCTCCAGGTCGGCGGTCGCGTCGACGAAGACATGGCAGTTGCCCGACGCCGCGTAGATCACGGGGACCTTCGCCACGGCGGCGAGCGCCTTCTTCAGACCCTCTCCCCCGCGCGGGACGATCAGGTCGACGAGGCCCTCCTGGCCGGCCAGCTCGGCCAACTCCTCACGCCCGCCGCCGGCCACGAGCGCGAGCGCGCCGGCCGGCAGCCCGCCGGCCTCGCGCGCCACCGCCGCCAGCACGGCGTTGGAGTGCGCGGCGGAGGAGGAGCCGCGCAGCACGATGGCGTTGCCGGACTTCAGGCACAGGGCGGCGGCGTCGATGGTGACGTTCGGCCGCGCCTCGTAGACGACGGCGACGACACCGAGCGGCACCCGCACCTTGCGCATCTGGAGCCCGTTGGCAAAGCGCGAGCCGTCGAGCACCCCGCCGACCGGATTGGGCAGCGCGACGGT
Organism: Solirubrobacteraceae bacterium; assembly: GCA_051001255.1. Classification (GTDB taxonomy): domain Bacteria; phylum Actinomycetota; class Thermoleophilia; order Solirubrobacterales; family Solirubrobacteraceae; genus DASQMT01. The sequence goes on along the minus strand of JBPCNM010000387.1, from coordinate 6,186 downwards.
GTCGCGCACGCCGCGCGCCATCGCCGCGACGCGGCGCTCGTCGAGCGCCAGGCGATCCATCAGCGCGTCCGAGAGCCCGGACTCACGGCCCGCCTCCAGGTCGCGCGCGTTGGCTTCGAGGATCTCCGGCGTGCGGGCCTCGAGCGCGTCGGCGACCGCGAGCAGCGCGCGATCCTTGGCGGCCGAGTCGAGCGCGGCCAGCGCGCGCGCCGCAGCCTTTGCCGCACGACACAGGTCGGTGACGGACTGGGTGGCGACGGCCATCGGCCAAGGATAGGCGACCCGCCGCCGTCCGCCCAAGCCGGGTTCGAACCCGCCGGGCACGTCCCGGCGCCCGCCGCGCGGCGGCCGAACCGAGCCCGCTTCGTGGGGTCGCGCCGCTACGCCAGCACGAAGTAGTCGCGATGCACGGCCTCGTCCGTCGCCCGCGGCATCCGCTCGCGCACCTGCGCGCTCTTCATCCCCATCACGCTACGCAACTCGCCCGCCGAGTAATTGCAGATTCCCTTGCCGATCCCGGTCGCGCCGGCCTCGCGCACCTCGACGGCGTCCCCTGCGTCGAACTCGCCCGCCACGTCGACGATGCCGACCGGCAGCAGGCTCGTCCCGCCCTCGCGCAGCGCCCGCGCGGCGCCGGCGTCCACGACGACGGTCCCGTGCGACGGCTTGGCGTACTTGAGCCACAGCTTGAAGCTCGAATGGCGCACCGCCTGCGCCGCGAAGCGCGTCCCGACGCGCTCGCCGGCCCAGGCGCGCAGCACCGCGCCCGGCACGAGCCCGCTGGCGATCACGGTGGGAATGCCGGCCGAGGTGGCCATCTCGGCGGCCACGACCTTCGAGCGCATCCCCCCCGAGCCCAGCGGCGAGACCTGATGGCCGATCTCGAGCGCGTCGAGTGCGGTGTGATCTGAGACCTCCTCCACCAGCCGCGCGCCCGGATCAGTCCGCGGATCGGCGGTGTGGAGCCCGTCGATGTCGGTCAGCAGCACGAGCAGCTCGGCGCCCACCAGCACGGCGACCTGCGCGGCGAGGAAGTCGTTGTCGCCAAAGGAGATCTCGTCGGTCGTCGTCGTGTCGTTCTCGTTGATCACCGGCACGACGCGCCAGCCCAGCAGCGTCTGCAGCGTGCGGCGCGCGTTGAGGTAGTGCGTCCGCGCGCTCATGTCGAAGAACGTGAGCAGGATCTGCGCCGTCTGCAGCCCTTGCTCGCGCAGCAGGTCGTCGTAGGTCCGGTAGAGCCGGCCCTGCCCCATGGCGCTCGCAGCCTGGAGCTCGGCGATCTCCGACGGGCGGATCGGCAGCTCGAGCATGCGCATTCCGCGCGCGATCGCGCCCGACGTGACGACCACGACGTCGATGCCGGCGCGGTGCAGCCCGGCGACCTCCTCGCAAACCCGAGCCACCACCGACAGGCGCAGCTCGCCGGAATCGTGGGCGACGACCGAGGAACCGAGCTTGACGACGGCGACGGGCATGAGCCGCGTAAGCGTAGGTCAGCCGCGGCCGCCGGGCATCGCAGGCCGCGTTCGCGGGAAGATGTCATCCGTGGAACTCGACCTGCTCGTCATCGGCTCCGGCCCCTCAGGCCAGAAGGCCGCCATCCAGGCCGCCAAGCTCGGCAAGCGCGTGGCCGTCGCCGAACGTCGCGACCGGCTCGGCGGCGTCTCCATACACACCGGGACGATCCCGTCGAAGACCCTGCGCGAGGCGGTGCTCGAGCAGCTCGCCGAGCGCCCGCTCGACGTGCTCGACCCGACCCGGATGGAGGAAACCGAGCGGCTCGTGCTGCAGCAGCTGATGGACCGCGCCGCGCGGGTGATCGCGGCCGAGACCGCCGTGGTGCGAGAGCAGTTCCGGCGCAACATGGTCGGCTGGCTGCCGGGCGCGGCCTGCTTCGAGGACGACCACACGGTCCGGATCGAGAACTCCGACGAGCCGATCCGGGCCGAGCGGATCGTGATCGCGGTGGGCACCAAGCCCGCGCGCCCGGACTCCGTCGCGTTCGACGACCGCACGATCATCGACTCGGACGGGATCCTTCACCTGGACCGCCGCGTCCCGCGCTCGATGTGCATCGTCGGCGCCGGGGTGATCGGCGTGGAGTACGCCTCGATGTTCGGCTCGCTCGGGACCAAGGTCACCGTGGTCGACCAGCGCGACCGCGTGCTCAGCTTCCTCGACGCCGAGATCGGGGAGGCGTTCCAGTACCTGCTGCGGCGCAGCAACGTGACGTTCCGGCTGCGCGAGAAGGTCGAGGCGATCGAGTCGGTGGACGGGCACGCGCGGATCCGCCTGGAGTCCGGGAAGGAGATCCGGTCCGAGACCGTGCTCTACGCCGTCGGCCGTCAGGGCGCCACCGACGGGCTGGGGATCGAGCACACCGGCCTCGAGGCCGACAAGCGCGGCCGGCTGCAGGTCGACGAGCAGTTCCGCACGTCGGTCCCGCACATCTTCGCCGTCGGCGACGTGGCCGGCGGCGGGCTGGCCGCGACCGCGATGGAGCAGGGGCGGATCGCGGCGCTGCACGCCTTCGATCACCCCGTCCACACGCTGCCCGAGCTGGTACCGACCGGCGTCTACGCGATCCCGGAGATCGGGATGGTGGGCTGCACCGAGGAGGAGCTCACCGACTCCTCGCGTCCCTACGTCACGGGGATCGCGCGCTGGACGGAGCTGGCGCGCGGACTGATGACCGGCGACGAGGACGGCATGCTCAAGCTGCTCGTCGACCCGGAGGACCGCCGAGTCCTCGGCGTCCACGTGATCGGCACCGGCGCGACCGAGTTGGTGCACATCGGCCAGGCGGTGATGGCGCAGGGCGCCGGCGGACTCGCCTTTCTCGTCACGGCGGTGTTCAACTACCCGACGTTCGCGGAGTCCTACAAGGTCGCCGCGCTGGACGCCGAGAACCGGATCCGGGGGATGGGGCCGGCGTAGCCCGCGGGCCGCCGGCTGCTCGATGCCGGTCGGCTTCCCAGCTCGACCTCCCACGATCCGGAACCACTAGCGCGGTGGGCCGGGGTCGAACTCGAACACCATCCCGCCCAGCTCCACGTCGTCGCCCGGCTCGAACCCGCGCGCCTCCAGCGCGGCGATGACGCCCATCCGGCGCAGCCGGTGCTCGACGAGGGCCAGCGCCTCGTCGTTCTCCATGTCGTGGCGCCCGATCAGCCGGTCGACCGCCTCGCCGGTGACGCGGAATTCGCGCCGGCTGATGCGTTCGACGTCGAACGCGCGCCCGGCCGCCGGACGGAACACCTTGAACTCGGCGACCTCGTCCTCGCCCGCCGCCTCGAACGCGACCGGCTCGGCCGCCGGGACGCGGTGCAGCAGCTCGCGCGCCAGCTCGTCGAGGCCCTGCCGGGTGGCGCTCGAAGTGACGAGCACGGGCACGTCCTCTCCCATCCGCTCACGCCACGCCGACGCCGCCGCGTCGGCCTCCTCGGGCGTGACGAGATCGGCCTTGGAGAGCGCCAGCATGCGCGGAAGCGCCGCGAGGCGCGGGTCGTGCTCGACCAGCTCGTGCTCGATCACCGCGTGGTTCGCCTCCGGTTCGGAGCCGTCCAGCGGCGCGAGGTCGAGCACGTGCACCAGCAGCCGCGTGCGCTCGACGTGGGCGAGGAAGTCGTGGCCGAGCCCGGCGCCGCCGCTGGCGCCCTCGATCAGGCCGGGGATGTCGGCCAGCACGAGCTGGCGGTCGTCGGCCTCGAGTGTGCCCAGCACCGGCTCGAGCGTCGTGAACGGGTACGCGGCGACCTTGGGCTGCGCGCGCGTCATGCGTGCCAGCAGCGACGACTTGCCGGCGTTGGGGAGGCCGACGAGGCCGACGTCGGCCAGCAGTTTGAGGTGAAGCTCGACCGCGCCCTCGGCGCCGGGCAGCCCGCGCTCGGCCAGCCGGGGGGACTGGCGGACGGCCGACTTGAAGCGCGTGTTGCCGCGCCCGCCGGCGCCGCCGCCCGCGATCGTCACTTCCTGACCGGGGCGCACGAGGTCGTAGCGGGTACCGTCCCAGCGCGTCACCTGGGTGCCGGGCGGCACCGCGATCGCCAGGGGCTCACCGTCCGCGCCGTGGCGCTGCGCGCCCTGGCCGTGGCCGCCGCGCTCGGCCCGGAAGTGGGCGCGGCGGCGGAAGCTCTGCAGGTCGCGCAGGTTGTCGTCGCAGCGCAGGAGCACGTCGCCACCGCGGCCGCCGTCGCCGCCGTCGGGCCCGCCCTTGGGGACGTGCGCCTCGCGCCGGAACGAGACGCAGCCGTTGCCGCCCGCCCCGGCGCGGACCTCGATGCGGGCGCGGTCGTGCAGCATCAGCCGCGCGACCCGGCGCGGACCTCGATGCGGGCGCGGTCGTGCAGCATCAGCCGCCCACCCCGGCGCGGACCTCGATGCGGGCGCTGTCGTACGGCCACCGTCGGATGCGCGGTTCGTGCGCCATCGGCGATGACGATAGAGGCGTGCGCCGCCGGGTACCGTGCGCCGCATGCCCGACGACAAGGTCTTCCTGATCACCGGCGCCTCCACCGGCATCGGCGCCGCCACCGCGCGCCAAGCCGCGGAGGCGGGCTACCGGCTGGTGCTCGCCGCCCGCTCCGATGACAAGCTGCGCGACCTCGCGACCGAGCTCGGCGGCGACGACCGCGCGCTCCCCGTGCGCTGCGACGTCACCGAATGGGACGACCAGGAGGCGCTCGTCCGGCACGCGCTCGACGCCTACGGCCGCCTGGACGTCGCGTTCGCCAACGCCGGCTTCGGCGGCGCGCGCGGGTTCAAGTCCGCGACGCCGGAGGAGTGGAAGGAGATGGTCCTGACCAACGTCTACGGCGCCGCCCTGACCATCCGCGCCGCCTACGACGCCCTGATCGAGGCCAAGGGCCACCTCGTGCTCACGTCATCGGTCGCCGGCCGGCGGGCGCTGCCGGGCTCGTTCTACTCCGTGACCAAGCACGCCGTCACCGCGATGGGCGAGGCGGCGCGCCAGGACTTCAACGACACGGGCGTGCGCGTCACGCTGATCGAGCCGGGCATGGTCGACACGCCGTTCTTCGACGAGCCGCCGCGGATCGAGGCGCTCCAGCCCGATGACATCGCCCGCGCGGTGCTCTACGCCGTGCGCCAGCCGCCGCATGTCGACGTCAACGAGATGCTGATCCGCCCGACGGCGCAGCCGACGTAGGGCCTCGCTTGACGAGATAAGCACAGCATGTGTGCTTATCTCGTCGAGGGGCGCGCTACCCCGCCTCGGTTGGCGCGGGCGCAACCGTGATCACACGACCCCGGCGGCCCTCGCGGAACTGGACGATCCCGGCCGACGTGGCGAAGATCGTGTCGTCGCGGCCGATGCCGACACCGTCGCCGGGCTTGAAGCGGGTGCCGCGCTGACGCACGATGATCTCGCCGCCGGTGACGACCTCACCGGCGAAGACCTTCACGCCGAGGCGCTTGGCCTTGGAGTCGCGGCCGTTGCGGCTGGAGCCGAGGCCCTTCTTGTGTGCCATGGCGTCTAGGACCCCTTCTCGATGCCCGTCACCTGGAGCCGCGTGAGCTCCTGACGATGGCCGGCGGTGCGCTTGTAGCCCCGCTTGGGCTTGAACTTGAAGATACGGATCTTGGGCCCGCGCTCGTGGCCGAGCACGGTCGCGTGGACCGAGACCTTGCCGAGCGTGGCGCCGAACAGCGACTCGTCGCCGCTCGCGTAGAGCAGCGGCTCGAGGTCGACGGTCGCGCCCTCCTCGGCTCCCAGGCGCTCGACCAGGAACGTGGTTCCTTCTTCGACGCGGTATTGCTTCCCGCCGGTGCGGACGACGGCATACGTGGCTTCGGGCATTGGCTCAGGTCACTCGCTGGCTTCGGAAACTTCGGCGCCGTCGGCGTCGGCACGGGAACGGCGCCGCCCGCCCCTGCGGCCGCGGCGCCGAGGCTTCGATTGTACCGCGTCGTCCGGATCGGTTTCGCCCGCCGGGCGAGCGGCTCGCTCCTCGTCCTCGCCTTCGGTGACGTCACGCGTCTTCAGCACGCCCTCCCCCTCGCCGCCGGGAGGCACCTCCGATGGCGCCGCCTTGGAGGAGCGCGAGCGCCGGCGCCGCCTGGGCTTCGCCGTATCCTCGTCGGCCTCCGCGGCCGCCGCCGGCCCGGTGCCGGCGTGAACCCTCGTGTCGTCGTCGGCCAGCGTCTCGACCGCCTCCGCCTCCGGGG
>JBPCNM010000386.1:0-9499 GCA_051001255.1 Solirubrobacteraceae bacterium | reverse complement strand
GCTCCGGTCGAGGCGATGACGATGGGCGATCGCATCGCCGTCATGAACGACGGGCTGCTCGAGCAGGTCGGCACGCCGGAGGACCTCCACGAACGCCCCGCGAACCGGTTCGTGGCGGGCTTCATCGGCAGCACGGCGATGAGCTTCTTCGACGCTTCGCACGTCGCCGAGGATGGCGCCGCCCGGCTGCGCGGGCAGGACTTCGACGTGCGCGTGCCGGACGCGCCACGGCTGCCGGGGTCGGTCACCGTGGGCGTCCGGCCGGAGGCCGCCCGTCTGTGGGACGCCGGCCGCAACGGCATCGTCGGCCCCGTGCGCGGGACCGTGGCCTACGTCGAGGCGCTCGGGCGCGAGACCTTCATCGGCGTCGACGCGGGCGGCTCCCGGCTGGCCGTGCACCAGGAGGGGCGGACGGCGCTGCAGCCGGGCGACTCCGTCGAGTTCGGCTTCGTGCCGCACGGGCTGCGCTACTTCGCCGTCGACAGCGGGGAGGCGCTGGGATGAACGCGTCTGCCGTCCTGCTCGAGGAGATTCGCGAGCAGCCCGCGGCGTGGCGGCGGCTGCTCGAGCACGAGCCGGCGATCGCGGAGCTGGGCGCGCGGCTCGCGGCGGCTGAGCCGCCGCTCGTGCGGATGGTCGCACACGGGACGTCCGACCATGCGGCGGCGTATGCGAGCTATGCGCTGCGGCTGCTGTGCGGCTGGACCGCGGTGCGCGAGTCGATGTCGCTCGCGCTCTACTACGACGTGCCCGCGGCGCGAGCGGGCGAGGTCGCGATCGGGCTCTCGCAGTCGGGGTCGACGCCGGACGTGGTCGCGTGGCTGCGCGCGGCCGCGGCGTCGGGCGCGACGACCGTCGCCGTGACGAATGCGAGCGCCTCCGAGTTGGCGGTCGGGGCTGATGCGGTGCTCGACATCGCGGCGGGCGACGAGCGCTCGATCGCCGCGACGAAGACATACACGTGCACGCTCGCCGCGCTCGCGCTGCTCGGCGCCTACGCCGCGGGGCGGGGCGCGGAGATTGCCGGCGCGCTGCGGGAGACCGCGGCGCTTGCCGAGGCCGCGCTTCCGGCGCTCGAGCGCGCCGTCGGGCCGGTGGCCGAGGCGTACGCCGGCGTGCATCGAGGAAGCGCCGCGGCGTTCCGGGGAGTCCGGAGACGAGTGACAAACCTTGCACCGCGTGATCAACGACTCGAATTGACGAGTCGCGATAGTATGAAACATTGTGCGGCATGTATCGTTCGCGCCGTCCCCACAGTAGCCGGCATCGCGTGTGGGCACTCCTCGCCACCGGCTTCGTCGCCCTCACCGTCATGGTCACCCCGGCCTCCGCCAGCTCTCCGGCGGGCGGGTCGACGACGATCTGCCTGGATCCAGGCCAGCGCGCCGAGCAAGAGCGGACGGTGCGGGTGGCGGCACGCGTCGGAGCGCTGCTGCTCGCCCACACGCCGTCGTACCTCGGCCCCTGCTTCGCCTACGGCGAGGCGCGCACGCTCGGCGACGGTACCGTGAGGGCATACGTGCAAACGGACCGGAGCGCGCCACGGGCAGTCGGCGTGGTGTTCCCGCGCTCGGCGATGGGCGGCCTGCCAAGCGCGCCACACGATGGGCACAACTGCTACGACGTCGACGGCAACGGGGCGATCGACGTCCACCACGAGTGCGTCGGGGGCCATGAGCACGAGCTGTCGCTGCCCGAAACCGCGGCGACGCCCTTCAAGTGGGTGCTCGCGAACTGGAATCCGGTGGGACATCACCCGCCGGGCATCTACAACGTCCCGCACTTCGACTTTCACTTCTACATGCAGTCGCTGGCCGAGCGCAACGCCATCGGAATGGGACCGTGCGCCGAGCTCGTGAGCTGCGGGGACTTCGAGCGCGCGACCGTGCCGGTGCCGGATGCCTACCGGCCGCAGGACCACGTCGACGTGGGAGCCGTGCAGGGCGCCATGGGCAACCATCTGCTCGACCTCACGGGCCCCGAATTCAACGGCGAGCCGTTCACCCACACGTTCATCTACGGTGCGTTCGACGGCTCGATCAGCTTCATGGAGCCGATGATCACCACGGCGTGGTTCGATGACCTCTACGAGGGCAGGCGCCAGAACCGCTGCTTCCCCATGAAGCTTCCGCAGGCGTGGGAGGAGTCGGGCTGGTACCCGACCGAGTATTGCGTCCGATACCGACCGAATCGCAGCGACTTCACGGTGTCGCTCGAGGGCTTCGTGTACCGGACGGCTACGTGACACGACGGTGTGCGCCGAGTGAGCGCACCGAGGTGTGCGTGGTGGGAGCCGGCCCGGCGGGGCTGCTCTTGGCCAACGTGCTTGCGGCACGGGGCGTGGGATGCATCGTGCTCGAGCGCCAGACGCGCGCCCAGGCGCTGTCACGCGCCCGGGCGGGCCTCACGGCGTCGAGCGCCGTGGCGATCCTCGAGCGTCACGGGCTGGCCGAGGGGCTGCTCGCCCGCGGCGTTCCTCACGACAGCATCGAGTTCCGCAGCGCGGGCCAAGGTTCCGTGCTCAACTACGCCGAGCTCGGGGAGTGTGGGCCGCACTACGTCTATCCGCAACAGGAGCTGGTCGCGGACCTCGTCCGGGCGTTCGAGGAGCGCGGGGGCGACCTGCGCTTCGGCGTCGGCGCACAAGCCGTCACCGACGACGGGATGCCACTGGTCGACTGCACGGGCCGGCTGTCGATCCGCAGCGAGCTGGTGGCCGGCTGCGACGGCTCCCACAGCATCGTCGCCCGGGCGATTCCCCCGCATCGCCGGGGGGTCCGCAGGTCGAGCCACGCGGCCGCATGGCTCGCGGTGCTCGCGCAGGCGCCGCCCTCGACCGAGCGCATCATCTACGCGACGCATGCCCGCGGCTTCGCGGGGCACATGCTGCGCACGCCGGAGATCTCGCGCTACTACCTCGAGATCGCCGTCGAGGACACGACCGAGGACTGGCCGGACGACCGCGTCTGGCGGGAGCTTCGCACGCGTCTCGCGAAGCCGGACTGGACGCTGACGGACGGCCCGATCATCGCCAAGGACAGGGTCGCGCTGGACAGCATCATCTGCGAGCCGATGCAGCACGGCCGCATCTACCTCGCGGGGGACTCCGCTCATCTGCTGACCCCCGCCGCAGCGAGAGGCATGAACCTCGCGGTGGCTGACGGAGACGCGCTCGCCGAGGGGATGGTGGCGTTCCTGCGCGAGCACGACGCAGCGCTGCTCGACGGCTACACCGAGCGGCGCATGCCCGACGTGCTCGAGGCGCAGAGCTTCTCCGACCTGCTGCTCGACGTCGTCGAGGAGGCCGGGCCGGGACGGGGCCTGGTCGGCTTCGCCCCCAGACTGGCGGCCGCGCTCGGGCTCGTAAGCGTCGCGTCCCACGACACGAGGCGCTTCGCGCGAAGGTACGGTGGGGAGCACCCCGCCGCCGAGCTGGCGATGCCGCGATGAGATCGACGCCGTGGGCGGTGAGCGCCTCCGAGCGCCCCGCCGCTGAGCTCCTGCAGTCGATCCTCCGGCACACCGACGGCACCGTCACGGAGATCCTCGCGACATGGGCGGGCGAGACGATCGGCGTGGAGACCCTCGAGCACCGCCGCGTCGCCTGGCCTCCACGCTCCCGGGAGCGGGCGAACGACTTCTCCGATCGCGCAGTCGATGCCCTCTGCGCCGAACGCGGGGAGCCGACCGTCCTTCGCACCAGCGTCCTGCGCGGCGTGGATACCGGCGCTCCGTACCTCTACGCCCGCAGCGCGATCGTCCCGCGGCGCCTGTGCGCTCCGCTGCGGTCGGCGCTCGACGCGGGCGCCACACCGATCGGCAGGCTGCTCCTCGAGCACCGCGTGGAGTCGATCCGCGAGATCCTCGAGGCGGGGGTCCAGCGCGCGGGGGCGGTCGCGGGATCGCTTGGCGTCCACGAGGAGGATCCGCTGCTCACGAGGATCTACCGCATCGTGATCGGCGGCCAACCGGCGATGCTGATCACGGAGAAGCTGCCCGCCGTGCGCGTCGTGCACGAGCCCGAGTGGGAGGCTGATCGCCCGTCCAGCGAAGCGGCTGCACCGGCGCCAAGAGGGATTGCCGAGCCGAACCACGGCGCGCTCCGCGCACGCGGCGGCGACATGCTGGACGCCTCATGCGTCCGCTTCGCCGGGCAGGCCCGGGCTGCCGCCGACAGGATTTGACGTGGTGATGAGAGAGGAGCTGAGACGGCCCGACCGGCTGTTGCGGCGAGAGGTCGACCACCTGGCGTACGTCGTCGAGGACATACCCACGGCGGTCGAAGGGTGGGCGAGGCTCGGCGTCGGGCCGTTCTTTCAGAGTCCGAACGTCGAGTTCGAGGTGCTCCACCGCCGCGACGAGCCGTGCGTGTTCGAGCATTCGGCGGCCTTTGCCAGGTGGGGCGACATCGGTCTCGAGCTCCAGCAGATCCACCGGTCCGAGCCACCCGAGCTTGCGCGCGAGCTCGGGTGCGGGCGCGGCAACGGCCTCAACCACGTGGCGTACGCCTCGCCGAACCCCGAGGGCGACAGCGCCCGCCTTGAAGAGCTCGGCTTTCCCGAGAGCGTGTACTGCCAGGCCGGTCCGATCGAGGACCGGATGCACCATGTGCCCGCCCTGGGGCACATGATCGAGATCCATCTCGCGAGCGATTCCCTGGCCGGCTTCTGGGCCGCGATCACCGAGGGCTCGAGGGGATGGGACGGCAGCGACCCGCTCCGGCCGATGGACGTGCCGTCTTGACGTTGGAGCTCCAGTGGACGAAAGCGCCGCCTCCGCCCACGGCTCGCCGGGGATCGCCACCTCATCCGGACCCGGCTGTTTGCCGGCCTGCCCGCCATGGCGGCAGCCGCTCCGATCCGGCGGCGTCGACGGCGTAGGCGGTCCCCGGCCGTGCGCGCGACCGCGCGAAGACGACGCCCACCACTCGGCCGCCGGCGTCGAGCACCGGCGCGCCCGAGTCGCCCGCGCGGATCGACGCCCGTAGCTCGAGCACCGGCCGGCGTGCGAGCAGCCCGCCGTCCCCGGATCGCACGCGCGCAGCGGCGCGTCGCACGAGGGTCGCCGAGAGCGCCGTCACCGCGCCGTGACGGCGCACGAGCACGGTGGTCGCGGCGCTCGATCGCGCGAGTCCGGACGGCCGAGGGTCGAGAGCGCCGTCGCGGTGCTCGAGCTTGCCGAGGCCGGGCAGCGCGACGACGGCCAGGTCGAGCGACTCGTCCCGCCACACGACGCTTCCTCGGCGCACGATGCCGTCGCCGCCGCGCGCCGCTGCGGTGGCGCCGGGCACCGCGTGCGCGACGGTGACGACACGGCCGGGCGCCGCCACGAAGCCGGTAGCCGCGGGCCCGATCGTCGCACCGGCGATCGCCGCCGCCGCAAGCGCGACCAGTCGCATCACGCTGTCCGCCCGCATCACGGCGCCGGCCCGGACGACCTGCGCACCACGAGCCCGGGCGCGATCAGCTCGGTCCGCCGGCGGCGCCGCCCGTCGACCCGCTCCAGCACGAGCTCGAGCGCGAGCCGGCCCATCCGTTCCAGCGGCTGGTCGACCGAGGTGAGCGACATGTGGTGCAGTGCGGCGAGGAAGGTGTTGTCGAAACCCACGATCGAGACGTCGCCGGGCACGCGCAGGCCGGCATCCTCGAGCCGGTCGAGCACGCCGGCGGCGACGAGGTCGTTTGCGGCGAAGACCGCGGTCGGGAGCGGCGGGCCGGCGGCGAGCATCGCCTCGGCGGCGCCCACGCCGGCTTCCTCGGTGAAGTCGCCCGGAAGCACGAGCGCCTCCAGCCCCAGCTCGCGCATCGCCGTCTGGTACCCCGCGCGGCGCGGCGCGGCGCCGGCGCCGCGGCCGCCGTCGATGTGGAGGATGCGCTCGTGGCCGAGCTCGTGCAGGTGGCGCACCGCCAGCCGCGCGCCCGCCACCTCGTCGACGACGATCGAGTCGACGTCCCTGCCACGCAGGTGCCGGCCCACCACGATCGTCGGCGTCGTACCGACCGCCGCGAGCACGTCCGCCGTGCGCATCCGCGGCGAGACGAGGATGATGCCGTCGGTCCGGTACTCCAGCAGGCCGTCGAGCATGGCCCGCTCGCGTCCCGGGCGGCGCCCGCCCGTGATCAGCAGTACCCGGTAGCCGAGCTCTGCCGCGAGCGTCTCGAGCCCGTCGGCGATCGCGGCGAAGAACGGGTTGTGCAGATCGTTGAGCAGCACGCCGACGGTCTGCGTCCGGCGGCTCGCCAGGCTGCGCGCCATCGCGTTGGGCCGGTAGCCCAGCCGCTCCGCCGCGGCCAGGACGCGCGTGCGCCGGTGCGGGCTGACCTGCGGGCTCTCGCGCATCACCAGCGAGACGAGCGCACGCGAGACGTCTGCCGCCCGCGCCACGTCCTCCATGGTCGGCGGCTTGGAGACGGCACGCTTGACAGCCATCGCGAGCGGAAGCATACTTGCGCGCTGCTTGGAGCGCGCTAATTTCTTGGAGCGCTCCAAGCCTGGCTGTCCATGAGGAGCGAAAGGGCCGGATGACGCTTGACGAGCACCGCCCGGCGGCCGCACGCCGCCTGGCCGCGGCCCCCATCTCGTGGGGCGTCTGCGAGGTGCCCGGCTGGGGCCTGCAGCTCCCGCCCTCCCGCGTGCTCGCCGAGATGGCGAGCCTCGGCCTCAGCGCCACGGAGCTCGGGCCCGTCGGCTACCTGCCGCTCGATCCGTCCGCGCTGCGGGCACAGCTCGCCGAGCACGGCCTCGGGCTCGTCGGTGGCTTCGTCCCGCTCGTGCTGCACGAGCCGTCGCTCGACGGCGCGCGGCTCCGCGCGGAGGAGGTCGCCGCCACGATGGCCGCCGCCGGCACCGACGTGTTCGTCGGCGCGCTGGTGATGGACGAGGAGTGGGGGGCGCCCGCCCCGCTCGCCGATGCGGAGTTCGCGCGGCTGGTCGAGCACCTGGCCGCGATCGAGGCGCTCGTGCGCGACCACGGGCTCACGTTCGCGCTGCACCCCCACGCCGGCACGCTGGTCGAGACCGCGGCGGACGTGGAGCGGCTGCTCGCGGCCACTGACGTGGGTTGGTGCCTGGACACCGGGCACCTCCTGATCGGGGGCTGCGACCCGGTGGCGTTCGCGCGCGATCACGCCGACCGTGTCGTCCACGTCCACATCAAGGACGTGGACGCGGGCGTCGCCGCGCGCTACCGCGCAGGTGAGCTGACGCTCATGGGCGCGACCCAAGCAGGGCTGTTCCGGCCGCTCGGGCAGGGAGACGCGGGCATCGCGGAGGTGCTGGCGTCGCTCGACGACCACGGGTACGAGCGCTGGCTCGTGCTCGAGCAGGACACCGCGCTCACCGGGGAGGAGCCGCCGGTGGGCACGGGGCCGGTCCTCGATGTGCGGGCCAGCATCGAGTTCCTGACCGACACGGCTCCACGGAGAGAGAGGGTTGCCTGAGATGACTCGACTACGCGCCGGTGTGCTGGCGCTGCTGATGGTGCTCGGAATGGCCGCGTTCGCCGCGGCCTGCGGCGGCGACGAGGAGGGCGGCGGCGGATCCGGTGGCTCGCCCGCGAGCAAGGACGACGTCGACCTGACCCAGGGCCAAGACGCCACGATCGCGGTGATCACGCACGGTGAGGGCGACTCGTTCTGGGCCGTTGCGAAGAAGGGCGCGGAGGACGCGGGCAAGCAGATGGGCGTCACCGTGAAGTACTCCGAGTCCAGCAACGACCCGCAGAAGCAGGCGCAGCTGATCGACTCAGCGGTGACCGAGAAGGTCGACGGCCTCGCGGTCACGGCGCCGAACCCGGACGCGCTCCGCGACTCGCTCAAGAAGGCGACGGATGCAGGCATCCCGATCATCACGCTCAACTCGGGTGCGGACGACTACCAGGATCTTGGCGCGATCACGCACGTCGGCCAGACCGAGGAGATCGCCGGCGAGGGCGCCGGCACGAAGCTCAAGGAGGCCGGCGCGAAGAAGCTGCTCTGCGTCATCCACGAGCAGTCGAACATCGGTCTCAACCAGCGCTGCGACGGCGCCAAGCAGGGCTTCGGCGAGGTCGAGAACCTGCAGGTCAAGGGTGTCAACGACATCCAGACAACGCTCACCGAGATTCAGTCCAAGCTGCAGGCCGACACGTCGATCGACGCCGTGCTGACGCTCAACCCGGATATCGCCGTCGCCGCGCGCGACGCGGTCAAGGGCGCCGGCTCGAGCGCGAAGTTGGCGACCTTCGACCTCAGCGGCGACGTCGTGCAGGCGATCGAGGACGGCGAGATCGAGTTTGCGGTCGACCAGCAGCAGTACCTCCAGGGCTACCTGCCGGTGGTCTTCCTGACGCTCTATAAGACCAACGCGAACACGGTCGGCGGCGGCCAGCCGGTGCTCACGGGCCCCGGCTTCGTGACCAAGGACAACGCCGCGACCGTGGCGGAGCTCGCGCAGGAGGGCACGCGCTGATGAGCTCCACGGCCGACGCTGCGCTCGCCCCCGAGCCGGTGGCGGACGAGCGCCTGGCCAACATCGGCCTCGGGGCGCGCCTGATGCGCCGCCCCGAGGTCGGCTCGCTGCTCGGGGCGCTGGTCATCTGCGCCTTCTTCTGGCTGACCACCGAACCGTTCGGGACGCTCAACGGGATCGCCAACTGGACCGACGTCGGGTCGACGATCGGGATCATGGCGGTCGCCGTCGCGCTGTTGATGATCGGCGGCGAGTTCGACCTCTCCGCCGGGGTCATGACCGGCACCACCGGCCTCTTGATGGGCCTGCTCACGACCGAGTGGGGCCTCTCGATGTGGCCCGCGATCGTGGTGACGTTCGCGTTCGCCGCGACGGTCGGGTTCATGAACGGCTACATGGTGATCAAGACCAAGCTGCCGAGCTTCATCGTCACGCTCGCCACCTTCTTCGTGCTGCAGGGCGTCAACCTCGGCGTCACCAAGGCGATCACGGGCACGGTCCGCGTCGCCGGCCTCGGCGACGTCCCCGGCTACGACAGCGCCTTCAAGCTGTTCGGCGCGACGTTCTGGGCGCCGCACAACTTCCGCCTGAGCGTGATCTGGTGGATCGCTATCGCGGCGCTGGCGACCTGGGTGCTCGCGCGGACGCGGGCGGGCAACTGGATCTTCGCGGTCGGCGGGGACGCCGAAGCGGCGCGCAACGTCGGCGTGCCCGTCGCCCGCGTGAAGATCGCCCTGTTCATGACGACCGCGATCGCGGCCGCGCTCGTGGGGATCATGATCGCGCTGCGGCTCAGCTCCGTGCAGGCCGGCCAGGGCGTCGGCGAGGAGTTCACCTACATCATCGCCGCGGTGGTCGGCGGCTGCCTGCTGACGGGCGGCTACGGCTCGGCCATCGGCGCCTCGTTCGGGGCGCTGATCGTCGGCATGGCGTTCATCGGGATCCAGTTCTCGGGCTGGAACACCGACTGGCGCTTCCTGTTCCTCGGCGTGATCCTGCTGCTCGCCGTGCTCGTCAACAACCTGGTCCGCCACCGCGCGGAGGGAGCCCG
>JBPCNM010000385.1:0-4533 GCA_051001255.1 Solirubrobacteraceae bacterium | reverse complement strand
TTGACAGCTGTGAAGCCCGTGAAGGATACTTTCGTTCAGATGAAACCACTTCCGGTCAGAGAAACGCAAGACGGGCAGTCGCTCGGCCGCGTCCTGGATGTGCTCGGGCTCTTCAGCGCCGACCGCAACGGGCTCTCGCTCTCCGAGATCGCCGAGTTGCTGGCGTGGCCGGTGCCGACCACCCACCGCGTCATCGCCACGCTCGTCGACCGCGGCTTCCTCACCCGTGACCCGCACACGAAGCGGTTCGGTCTCGGCCTCGGTGTGATCCGGCTGGTCGCGCCGCTGCTCACGGGCTTCCAGCTGCCCGAGTTGGCACGGCCGCATCTGCAGTCGCTCAGTGCGCGCACCGGCGAGACGGTGAACCTGGCGATCCTGGACGGGGCCGACGTGCTCTACCTCTCGTCGTATCCGGGAAGCTTCCGCGTCCGTGCGCACGCCACCCCGGGGGCGCGGCTGTCGGCGCACTGCACGGGCCTCGGGAAGTGCCTGCTCGCGCAACTCGATCCCGAGGACGCCAGGCGGCGGCTCGGTTCGCCGCCCTACGCCGAGATGACGCCGACGACGGCGCGCACGTGGGAGGAGCTGGCGGCGCGGCTCGACACGGTACGGGCGCAGGGCCACGCCGTGTCGGTCGACGAGTTCGAGGTCGGGCTGCTGTCCTGTGCCGTTCCCGTACGGGGGGACATCGGCCTGGTGGCCGCGATCAACGTCGCGGCCCCGGCGACGCGCATCTCCGCCGAGGCGCTCGTCGAGAGCATCCTCCCGGAGCTCCAGGCCACGGCGGCCGCCGTCGACCGGGCCGGCGCGAGCCACATCGAGGCGGCATGAGGCTGGTCCTCTCAGAGCGCCAGCGCGCCCTGCAGGCAGACGCCGACGAGCTGTGCGCGGCGGTCGCCCACATCCTCGACGCCGATCCCGACTACCGCCTGCACGGCATGCCCTCCGACGGGGACTCCCTGCCCGTGTACCGAGCGCTCGGAGAAGCGGGCCTGATCGGCGTCAACTGGCCGGCGGAGGTCGGCGGACGCGGGCATTCCCTCCTCGACACGGTCGCCATGGAGGAGCGGCTCGGCTACGGGTGGCTTCCGCTCTCGAGCTACCTCGTCTCGGTCAAGACCGTCGGCAACGCGGTGCTGCGCTTCGGGTCCCAGGCGCTGCGCGAGCGGCTCCTTCCAGAGATCGCGGCGGGCCGGACCGTCTTCTGCCAGGGCTTCTCCGAGCCGGGCGCCGGCTCCGATCTGGCCGCCCTGAGCACTCGCGCCGAACTCGACGGCGACCACTTCGTCGTGCGCGGTCAGAAGACTTGGACGTCGAGCGCCCAGATCGCCGACTGGATCTACCTCGCGGTCCGGACGTCCGCCCCCGAGGACCGGCACAGTGGCCTGACCGTGCTCGTGGCGCCCATGGACCTGCCCGGCATCACGGTGCGTACGTTCCCGACGCTGGGCGGCAGCCTGCTCAGCGAGGTCTTCCTGGAGGACGTCGAGATCCCCGTCGACCTCGTCGTCGGCGAGGTCGACCGCGGTTGGCACGTGCTCATGGGAACGCTTGCGTACGAACGGGTCACCTCGGAGAAGCTGGGGACGGTCATGTGGCTGCTGGACGCGCTCGAGGAGCACACGGGCGCCCGTCCGGACGCGCTGCGCGGTCAGGCGGCGGCCGCCCGCCTGCACGGCTACCGGGCGGCATGGCTGCTCGACCAGGGCCGCGACGCGAGCGTCGCCTCCTCGATGGCCAAGCTGTCGATCGCCCAGCTGGGGCGGAGCGTGGCGCGTGCGGCGGTCGACCTGGTCGGTCCGCTCTCCGTCCTGGAGGCCGACGTCGACCTCCCGCTCGCCGGCCGCGCGATCGCGCTCCTTCGGGCCGGCGTGGGCTCGACGATCGCCGGCGGCAGCGTCGAGATCCAGCGGACCGTCATCGCCCGCCGGGAGCTGGCTGCCCGATGACGCTTCCGCTGGACGGCGTGGTCGTCGCCGACTACTCGCAGTACGTCGCGGGACCGCTGTGCACGCTGCTGCTGGCCGACCTCGGCGCCGACGTGATCAAGGTCGAGCCGCCCCAAGGCGACCAATGGCGCCGCCAGGAGCCCTGCGGCGTCGATGTCAGCAGGCCGTTCGTCGCGCTGAACCGCAACAAGCGCTCGGTCGTCATCGATCTCAAGTCGCCCGAGGGACGCCTCAGGTCGAACGACCTGATCGCCCGGTCCGACGTGACCGTGCACAACTTCCCGGCCGACCGTGCCGAGCGGTTCGGGCTGGACCGCGCATCGGTGCTCGCCGCCAACCCGGAGGCGATCATCGTCCGGATCTCCGCGCTCGGAAGCGACGGGCCGAAGGGCGGCAGCCCGGGCTACGACCTCAGCGCCCAGGCCGCCTCGGGCCTGCTGATGGCCGACGCGCGCATCGGTGACCAGGTCCCGATCCGTGCCGGCGGGATCGCGATGGCCGACCTCGGCGCGGGCATGCTCAGCGCCGTCGCGGCCCTCGCCGGGCTCATCAGAGCGCGCGCCGAGGGCGTCGGCGGGGAGCTGGAGGTCTCGCTGCTCGGCGCCGGCCTGACCGTGCAGGTTCAGCGCTTCGTCTCCGTTGCCGCGCACGACGGGACGGTCGGCGAGCCCGGCCCGGCCGCCACGCGCGCCGAGCTCGACGCCGTCGCGCAGGAGGCGGCGCTCGGCCTGCGCGTCAACCCGTACTACCGGGCGTACGCCGCGGCCGACGGGTTCATCACCGTCGCGTGCCTGAACCTGGCGCAGCGGAGCGCGCTGCTCGCCGCGTGCGACCTCGAGGACCCGGCCGTCGTGAACCCGGACGAGCCGCCCCGGAGCGCGCAGGAGGCCCGGCGGCGCGAGCGCGTCGGCGAGGCCGTCGCCGCCGCGGTGTTCGAGCGACCCGTGCGCGACTGCGTCGGCTGGTTGCGCGCCCGAGGGGTCCCCTGCGAAGCGGTGCGAACGCTGCCGGGCCTCTTCGAGGACACGCAGGTCAAGGCGAACGGGCTGGTGCAGACGATCGATCAGCCGGCCATGGGGGCCGTCCAGCTGCTCGGCAGTCCCTTCAAGCTCGACGGTGATTTCGTGACCGCACGCCGTCCGGCACCCGGGCGCGGAGAGCACACGTCCGAGGTCTTCAGCGCCGAGCCGCGGCTCACGCCGGCCGGCGAGGGACGAGCATGAACTTCGCGGTCGGACGGGAAGAGGCCGACTTCGGCGAGAGCATCCGCGCAGCGCTCGCCGGCTACCGGCCGCCGACCTGGTCCCCGGGCGCCGCGCTCGACGACCACGACCTGGAGCTCTCGGGCCGGATGCGCGAGGTTGGCTTGGCCGATGCGGTCGCGGAGGGCCACGGCTTAGTCGCCGCGGCCGGCCTCGAGCTCGGCCGTGCGCTGGCGCCGCTCGCGCTGTTCGACGAGATGGCCGTCGAGCACGCCGCGCTGGCCGCGGGCGGTGTCGCCCGCCATCCCCGCGGCCATGACGTCGCACTCGACCTGCGTGACGCGGGCGCGTCGCTGGTCGCGCTCGACGGCGCGCGACCGCAGCCGGCGCTCGACACGCAGGGGTTCGTCCGCCTGGCCGCCGAGGTCGGCGAACCGGCGCCGTTCCCCGAGCTCCGGACGTGGGCTGCCTTCCACACCGCCTACCACGCCGGCCTCGCCGCCGCGGCGCTGGCGCTGGCGGTCGAGCACGCGCGCGCCCGCGTCCAGTTCGGCAAGCCGCTCCTGGCGCTCGCCCCGGTGCAGCAGATGCTCGCCGACGCCGCCACGCTCGCGCAGGGCCTGGAGCTGCTCGCGTGGGAGGAGCCCGAGGACCCGTGGCCGCCGCTCGTCCATGCGACCGAGGCGGCCTGCCGCGTCTGCGAGGTCGCCCACCAGGCGCACGGCGCCATCGCCTACGCGCTCGAGACGCCGCTGCACGGCTACTTCCGGCGGGCGCACGCGACCCGCCTCTTCACCGCGGCGGTCGTGCGGGCCGCGCGCGGCGCGAGGATCGCCGCGTGACGGCGACGCGGAGGATCCTGGTCACCGGCGGCTCGGCCGGCATCGGCTTGGCCATCGCGCGGCGCCTCGCTCGCCAAGGCGACCATGTCGTGATCGCGGCCCGCGACGGTGACCGCCTCGAGCGCGCCCTGCAGGACCTCGCGGGCGAGGGCGGCTCGTGCTCGGGCCATTCATGCGACATCCGCGACCCGGAGGCCGTCGACCGCCTCTTCGCGGCTGCCGGAGAGCTCGACGGCCTCGTCAACAACGCCGCCGGCAACTTCGTCTGCCCCTCGCTGACGCTTTCGGCGAACGGCTTCCGCTCGGTCGTCGAGAGCTCCCTGCACGGCTCGTTCTTCTGCTCACAGGCCTTCGCTCGGCAGGCGATCGCCCGCGGCGGCGGCGCCATCGTCAACATCGTCGCGACCTACGCATGGACCGGTGCGCCGGAGGTCGCGCACTCCGCCGCGGCGAAGGCGGGACTCGTCGCCCTGACGAAGTCGCTCGGGCGCGAATGGGGACCGCTCGGGATCCGCGTCAACGCGCTCGCGCCCGGGTTCG
>JBPCNM010000384.1:0-7844 GCA_051001255.1 Solirubrobacteraceae bacterium | reverse complement strand
GGCCGGAGGCGACGAGGCGCTGTTCGGCGGCATCGGCAGCAGCGGGGCGACCGGGCGCGACCGGTGGCGCGACCAGCACCTCCGCGACCGGTGCGCCGTGGCGGCCGGGCGCGACCGGCACCTCCGCGACCGATGTGGCGTGGCGGCCCGGCGCGACGAGACGGGCGGGTGGGATGCCCGGCCCGCCGAGCTCCTGCGAGCCCGTGGCGTCGTAGCGCGGCGGCTCGCTGCGGGCGAGCACCTCGGCGACGTCGTCTTCGGCGCCCGGCTCCGGAGCGAGGTTCGGCTGCGGACCGTAGAGGCCGGCTCGCGCCCGCGCCGGCGCAGTGGCGACGGCGCCGCCGCGAGCGGCCGAAAGCAGCACGTCGGAGGCGCGCTCGGCGACGGACTCGTCCGCACGCGCGAGCGCGTCGGCGAACGGAGCGGCCTGCTCGACGAGCGCCTGGATCGCGGGCGCGCGCAGGCCCTCGGCCGTCGCGCGGTCGTTGCGCGTCTCCAGCCGGGACTCGCAGGGCAGCGGCCCGCGCGCCTCGACCTCGACGAACGAGCGCTGGAAGAAGCCGCCGACGCCGCCGGCGAGGCCCTCGCGCCGGCGCAGGACGATCGCGTCCGGGCCGAGCTCACGCTTGATCTGGGGCAGGACCGCTTCGAGTGTGCGGCCGCGGAACGTCTTGGAATCGGTCTCCATGTCACCCGGAGACATCGGCATATCGCCGGAGCTCTTCAAGGGCCCACGGTCAGACATTCGACGTCACCGCCGCTCTTCCTGCCTCGCGTAGACGCTCGTCACCGGACTGCGTCCTCGCGTCAGCCGGTCCGATCACGCCGGAGGTCTCGACGGCGACCCCGGAGGCGATCTCGTTGTAGGAGCAGACGGCGAGCTGCGGCAGGCGCTGCTCGCACAGCCGGCGCAGGTGCCGGCGCACGCGCGCCGAGCACAGCAGGACGGGCCGCCCGCCGCGACCGATGGCGTGCTCGACCTGCTCGGCGCATGCGTCGACGAGGGTGCCGGCGCGCGTCGGGTCCATGGCCAGGAACTCGCCGTCGGCCGTCTGTATGAGCGCCTCGGCGACCTCCTGCTCGAGCGACGGGTCCAGCGCGATCGCGCGCAGCGTGCCCTCGAGGTCGAGGTAGGGCGCGACGATCGTGCGCCCGAGCGCCTGGCGCGCGTACTCGGCGAGCATGTTCGGGTCGCGCGTGAGCCGTGCCTTGTCGCCGATCGCCTCCACGATCGCGCCGAGGTCGCGGACGGAGACGCCCTCGTGCAGCAGCGCCTGCAGGACGCGCTGGATCTCGCCCAGCGACAGGACGTCGGGCACGACCTCGTCGACCACCGCGGCGTTGACCTCCTTGAGCTGGTCGAGCAGGTGGCGGGTCTCCTGACGCGTGAGCAGCTCGGCCGCGTGCGCGCGGATCGTCTCGGTGAGATGGGTGACGACGACGGACTCGGCGTCGACGACCGTCCAGCCCAGCGCCTCGGCCTCGGCGCGGCGGGCGTCGGCGATCCACACGGCGGGCAGGCCGAACGCGGGCTCGGTGGTCGGCACCCCGGCCAGCTCGCCCATCGCGTCGCCCGGGTCCATCGCAAGGTGGTGGCCGGCCATGACGCCGCCGCGCGCGACCTCGGTGCCGCGCACGCGCATCACGTACTCGTGCGAGTCCAGGCCGACGTCGTCGCGGATCCGCACGGACGGGATGACCATGCCCAGCTCGGACGCGATCTGGCGCCGGATCGTGCCGACGCGTCCCAGCAGCGTGCCGCCGGCCTGCTGGTCGACCAGCGGGACGAGGCCGAAGCCGATCGCCAGCTCGATCGGGTCGAGCGCCAGCGCGTCCAGCGCGGCGTCGCGCGGCGTCGGCAGCTCGCCCTGCGGCACTTGGGCGCTCGCCGCCTCCGCCCGCTCGGTCGCCTCGCGCTCCTTGCTGGTGGGCAGCTTGCGCAGCGACCAGCCGACCGCGAAGAACAGGCCGCCGATCAGCAGGAACGGCACCTTGGGCAGCGCCGGGATCAGCGCGAAGCCGCAGATCACCGCGCCGGCGACCATCGGGGCCTTGCGCTGGTCGAGGATCTGGCCGGCGATGTCGTTGCCCAGGTCCTTCTCGGACGCCGAGCGCGTGACGAGGATGCCGGTGGCGACGGAGATCAGCAGCGCGGGGATCTGCGCGCACAGGCCGTCGCCCACCGTCAGCAGCGAGAACTTCTGCGCGGCCTCGCCGAACGGCAGGCCCTGCTGGAGGACGCCGATCACGATGCCGCCGACCAGGTTGATCAGAGTGATCAGGATCCCGGCCATGGCATCGCCCTTGACGAACTTCGAGGCGCCGTCCATCGCGCCGTAGAAGTCGGCCTCCTGCGAGATCTCGGCGCGCCGGCGGCGCGCCTCCTCGTCGGTGATCTGGCCCGTGTTGAGGTCGGCGTCGATCGCCATCTGCTTGCCCGGCATCGCGTCGAGCGTGAAGCGTGCGCCCACCTCGGCGACGCGGCCGGCGCCGTTCGTGATCACCACGAACTGGATCACCACGAGGATGAGGAAGATGATCAGGCCGACGACCACGTTGCCGCCGACGACGAAGTTGCCGAACGCGGTGACCACGTGCCCCGCGTCGCCGTGCAGCAGGATCAGGCGCGTGACCGACACGTTGATCGCCAGCCGGAACAGCGTGGTGAGCAGCAGCAGGCTCGGGAACGAGGAGAAGTCCAGCGCGCGCGGGACGTAGAGCGTTGCCACGACGATCATCAGCGCGGCCGAGATGTTCAGCGTGATCGCGAGGTCGAGCAGGAACGCCGGCAGCGGGACGATCATCATCACCACGACCAGCACCACGGCGCCCGCGGCCATCAGGTCGGCATGCTTGCCCGCGGCCTTCATGAACGTGTTCATGCCGCCACCTCGTTTCCAGCTACTCGGTAGACGTAGGCCAGCAGCTCGGCGACGGCCTGGAACAGTTCCTCGGGGATCATCTGCCCGATCTCGACGCTGCCGTGCAGCGCGCGCGCGAGCGGTGGGTCGGGCATCACGGCCACGCCGGCCGCCTGGGCCAGCTCGCGGATGCGCAGGGCGACGAGGTCCTGGCCCTTGGCCACGACGACCGGCGCGAGCGCGTCGGAGGAGTAGCGCAGCGCGACGGAGTAGTGCGTCGGGTTGGTCACGACGACGTCGGCGGTCGGGACCGCGTCCATCATGCGCGCCCGGGCGAGCTCGGCGGCGCGCCGGCGCTGCAGCGACTTGACCTCGCTCGGCAGCGACTGCTGCTTGTACTCGTCCTTGACCTCCTGCTTGTCCATCTTCATCTGCTTCGCGGTGCGCCAGCGCTGGTAGGCGTAGTCCACGATCCCGATCACGAGGTACGCGAGCCCGGCGCGCTGGGCGATCTGCAGCACGAGCTGGCCGATCTCGGGCACCAGTGCGGCGGCCGGCATGCCGACCATGGCGGCCAGCTCCTCGAGCCTGGGCAGCAGGGCGAGCAGCGCGATCGCGCCGACGACGCAGATCTTCACGGTCGACTTGGCGCCCTCGAAGATCGCGTGCGTGCCGAACAGCTGCTTGGCGCCGGAGAGCGGGTTGATCTTCTTGGCGTCGGGCTTGAGCACCTGCACGGAGGGCTTGAAGCCGACCTGGCAGACGCTGACGAGCACGCCCGCGACCAGGCAGATGGCCGCGACCGGCGCGGCGGCCAGCAGCCACGCGGAGCCGACGGTCCCGAACAGCTCGCCGAGGCCCTCGGGCCCGACGACGTCGGGCCGGGCGGTGAGCGCCAGCAGCCGGCGCGTGGCGCTGCCGATCCGGTCGAGCATCGCCGGCGCGAACGCCGAGAGCGCGAGCAGCGCGGCGAGCAGCACGACCGCGCCGTTGAGGTCCATCGACTTGGCGACCTGGCCCTTCTTGCGTGCCTCGTCGCGCTTCTTGGGTGTTGCCTTCTCGCTCTTGTCGCCCGCCATCACGCCACCTTCAGGGTGCGCAGGGCGGTGGCCACGGACTGCTGCAGCTCGTCGGAGATCCAGCCGGCCACGAACGGAAGCGAGGCGCCGACGAGCAGCAGGCCGACCGCGATCTTGGCGGGGAAGCCGACCGCGAAGACGTTGATCTGCGGCACCACGCGCGACACGACGCCGAGCGCCGCGTCGGTGATGATCAGCGCCAGCAGGACCGGCGCGCAGATCATGATCGCCGCGCCGAAGATCCCGCTGAACGCGACCTGCGCGCCCTCGGCCAGCGAGCCGATCTGCGGCGAGTCGAGCAGCGGCACGGCTTCGTAGGTGCGCGCGAGGCCGGCGATGACCCAGCCGTCACCGCCGATGGCGATGAAGATCAGCACGCCGATCATCGAGTACAGCTGGGCGAGCAGCGAGGCCTGGGTGCCGGTGAGCGGGTCCAGGATCCCGCCGAGCATGAAGCCGACCATCGTGTCCAGCAGCGTGCCGGCGACCTGCATCGCGGCGAACAGCGCCCCGATCCCGAACGCGAACGCCATCCCGACGAGCAGCTCCTTGACCAGCAGGCCGCTCATCGCCCAGACGCCGGTCGGGATCGCCGCGTCGCCGAGCGCGTGACTCGCGGCGGGCGAGATGCCGATCGCCAGCGCGACCGCGGTGACGGCGCGCACCCGCGGGGGGAACGCCTTGGAGCTGAACAGCGGCGCGAGGAGGAACAGCGGCGCGACGCGGGCGAGCACGAGCGCGAACGCCAGCACGTGCTGCTCGCCGAAGCGGGCGATCAGCTCCTCGGCGCTCATCCCCCGCCCACCACCGTCGGGATCGAGCTGTAGAGCTGCTGGGTGTAGGCGACGACCTGCCCGAGCATCCACGGGCCGGCGACGACCAGCGTCACGCCCATCGCGACGATCTTCGGGATGAACGTGAGCGTCTGCTCCTGGATCTGCGTGACCGCCTGGAAGACGGAGACGACCAGGCCGACGACGAGCGCGACGAGCAGCAGCGGCAGGGCGACCATGAAGGCCAGCTGCATCGCCTGCATCGAGATGTTGATGACCACGTCCTGGTTCATCAGTTGAAGCTCTCCACCAGCGAGCGGGTGACGAGGTTCCAGCCGTCCACCAGGACGAAGAGGAGGATCTTGAACGGCAGCGAGATGAAGACCGGCGGCAGCATCATCATGCCCATGCTCATCAGCGTCGAGCTGATGACGAGGTCGATGATCAGGAACGGCAGGAAGATCAGGAAGCCGATCTGGAACGCGGTCTTGAGCTCGGAGATCGTGAACGCGGGGATCAGGACGTAGGTCGGGATGTCCGCCCGCGTCTCGGGCTTCTCGAGCTTCGCCATGCCGGCGAACAGCGCGATGTCCTTGGTGCGCGTCTGGTCGAACATGAACTCCCGCATCGGGCCCTCGGCGCGCTTGAGGGCCGTCGTCTGCGAGATCTGGTTGGCCTGCAGCGGATCGAAGGCCTCCTTCTTGATCTCCGTGAAGGTCGGGGCCATCACGAAGATCGTCAGGAACAGCGCGATGCCGACGAGCACCTGGTTGGGCGGGGCGGTCGGCGTGCCCAGGCCGGTGCGGATGAAGCCGAGGACGATCAGGATGCGCGTGAAGCCGGTGAGCGTGAACAGCGCGGCGGGCACGAGCGCGATGCCGCCGACCAGCAGCAGCAGCTGGATCGCGTTGGTCCCGTCCGCCTTCACCGCAGCACGGTCCGGTCGCGCAGCTGGTCGATGAGGTTCTTCTTCTTCACGGCCCCGAACGCCGCGTTCGGCCGATCAGCCTCAAGCAGGCCGAGCGCGCGCGCCTCCGCCTCGGAGTAGGTGCGGATCGGCGTGACGCCGTGCTCGCCGGCGCCGACCAGGTGGATCTCGTCCCCCGCGCGCACCAGGTGCAGCGAGCGGTTGGTGCCGAGCGGGAGCGTGGCGAGGCTCGACAGCCCGCTGCCGCCGACGCTCTCGCGCCGGCTCGACTTGACCTGCTTGAGCACCCAGGTGAGCCCGAAGATGACGCCGATCACGACGGCCAGGCCGACGATCGTGCGCACCAGCCCGCCGCCCGAGGCCCCGACCTGCGTGGCGGCCTCCTCGCCGGAGCCGTCCAGTCGCAGGGGCGTCCGCTCGCCGTCCGCGGCGAGCGCGAGGGCAGGGGCGAGCAGGCAGCCGAAGAGGGTTGCCGAGCACGCACGGATGAGCGCGGGAAAGAGCTGCATAACCACCGAGGGACACGTGACTCTGGATGGGAGTCAGCCGGGGTAGTCGGCCGCCGGGGCGGCGGCTTGAGCCGGCCGGCGCCCCTCCAGCCGCAGCTCGTTCACGACGGCGCCCGCCAGCAGGATCAGGGCGAGCGCGTAGAACCACACGAGCACGATCAGGACGAACAGGAACGACGTGCCGACCCGCAGCGACGTGACGTTCGACAGATACAGCGGGAAGCCGTAGTCGACGACGCCCATGGCGGCCATCGCCCCCAGCGCGCCGGGCCAGACGCTGCGCCACGGGATCGCGCCGCGCGGCACACGCCAGTAGACCAGGCAGAGGACCGCGAACATCAGCACCAGGCCGCCCACCAGCGTCAGCGCGTAGACGACGCCGTGCACATCCCCCAACCCGAACGGCAGGTCGCCGGCGCCGTTGACCACGACGCCCTGCAGCGCCGGGATCGCGACGCTCGCGACGAAGAACACCAGCACCACCGCGAGCATCCCGAGCGCGAACAGCTTCTGGCGCACCCAGGAGCGGCACTCGCGGCGATAGATCCGGCAGAACGCCGTGTCCAGCGCGCCCCAGAACGAGCTCGAGAACCACGTGGCCGCCACCACCGCGACGATTCCCACCGTGGTCGAGGACTCGCGCACGCGGCGCAGGCCGTCGATCAGCGTCGACTCCGCCGCTGCGGGGAACAGCCGCTGCAGGTCGTCCACCACCGAGGCCTCGACGTCCTCGGAGGAGAGGACCTGTCCCGCCACGAACAGCGCCACGAGCGCGAGCGGGAAGACCGAGAGCAGGAGGTTGTAGGCGACCATCGCCGCCATCCCCGTGACGTTGTCCTCGTAGGCCTTGCGCCAGAACCTCGCGACCGCCCGCAGCATGCGAGCACTATGGCGTGCTACTCGACTTCCGCGTCGGGCTGGCGCCGGCCGGTGACGACATCGGTCACGCGCAGGCCGAACTCCTCGTCGATCACGACGACCTCGCCGCGTGCGATCGGCATGCCGTTGACCAGGAGGTCGACGGGCTCGCCGGCGAGCCGGTTGAGCGTCACGATCGAGCCGGGGCCGAGGGCCAGGGTCTCGCCGATCGTCATCCGGGTGCGGCCGATCTCGACCGCCAGCTCGACGGGGACGTCGTGCAGCCGCTCGAGGTCGGCGGCCGCGCCTGCCGGGGAGGGCTCGGCTGCGACGGTCGCCTCGAAGGGCACGTAGTCGACGGCTTCTGTCTTGGTCTCGCTCATGGCTACTGCACCGTGAGGTCGGGGAACAGGATCTCTTCTGCCTTCACGTCGGTCTCCTTGTGGATCCGCTCGACGATCTCGTGCCGGAGCTTGTCGCGCTTGCGGGACTCCTCCAGCTCTGCGGCGTCGCGGCCCGTGAGCGCGTCGGTGATGATGTCTCGCACGACCGCCTCCTGGGTCATCGGGCCATAGCCCTCGGGGGGCACGGGAGCGCCGTGGCCGCCCGCGGCGGCGGTCGAGGTGTCGTCGTGGTGCAGCAGCAGCGCCGCCGAGATCTTCGCGTAGCGCTCGCTGGACAGGTTGACCAGGAACTCCTTCTGCAGGACGTACACGGTGCCCTCGACGTTGGGTTTCTTCGCCTTCACCTTCGGCTTGGCGAGCACGGTCTTGTAGGCGCCGCCTGCGAGGGCCAGGGCGACCACCGCGACGATCATGATCTTCTTCTTCATGGGG
>JBPCNM010000383.1:0-4322 GCA_051001255.1 Solirubrobacteraceae bacterium | reverse complement strand
GGCGTCGCCCGCGCCGATCGTGTCGACGACCGTCACGGGCGGGGCGGCCACCGCGACCTCCCCGCCGGCCGTCACAACTGTGGCGCCCCGGCTCCCGCGGGTGAGGAGCACGACGGCCGGACCCTGCGCGAGCAGCCCCCGCGCGCCGTCCAGCGCGGCAGCCTCCGGCGCGAGCCACGCGACGTCCTCCTCGGAGACCTTGACGACGTCCGCGCCGCCCAGCACGCGCGCGAGCCGGGCGCGGTAACCCGCGGGGTCGGCGATCGCGCTCGGACGGCAGTTCGGATCCACCATCACGACCGCCCGCCCCGCGAGCCGGGCGGCGAGCGCCTCGAGCGCCGAGGCCATCGGCTCGAGCACCAGTCCGAGCGTGCCGACGTGCAGGAACGCGGCGCCGGGCGGGAGGCGGGCGAGCGCGTCGGCCTCGGTCAGGCCCGGTGCGGCCGTGCCCTGGGCGTAGAAGCGGTAACCGGCGACGCCGTCCGCGTCGAGCTCGGCGAGCGCCAGCATCGTCGGCTCGTCCGTCCGCACGAGCGCGTCGGAGCGCACGCCGTCCGCGGCCAGCAACTCGGCCAGCCGAATGCCGAAGGAGTCGGTGGAGATCCGGCCGAGGTAGGCGACCGGGCACTCCAGCCGGCCCAGCGTGCGCGCCGTGTTGAACGGCCCGCCGCCCGGGTGCGCGGCCAGCACCTCGCCCGGCGCGGGCACGAGGTCGATGAGCGCCTCGCCGGCCACGACGATGATGCGCTCGGCAGCCACGCGGCAACGGTACTGTTCGCGCCGTGGATCCGCGGGCGGGAGAGCTGCCGGACCCCGGCGACCTCGTCGCCGTCGACCGGCTGCTCGCCGCCTACTTCGAGGCGGACGCCGCCGCGCCAGGGGCGTTCGGCACGTACGGGCACCGCGGCACGTCGCTGGACGGCAGCTTCACCGAGGCCCACGTCGTCGCAATCAGCGCCGCGGTCTGCCGCTACCGGTCCGAGCAGGGGACGAGCGGCCCGCTGTATCTCGGCCGCGACACTCACGCCCTGTCCGAGCCGGCGTTCCGCACGATCGTCGAAGTGCTCGCCGGCCACGGGGTCGACGTCGTCGTCGCCGCCGACGGCGGCTTCACCCCGACCCCCGTGATCTCGCACGCGATCCTGGTGCACAACCGCGGGGGCAGCCGCGCCCAGCCGCCCGCGGCGGACGGGGTCGTGGTCACGCCGTCGCACAACCCGCCGGGCGACGGCGGCTTCAAGTACAACCCGCCGCACGGCGGGCCGGCTGGCACCGACGTCACCGACTGGATCGAACGCGAGGCCAACGAGCTGCTCGAGGCGGGCCTCGACGAGATCCCGCGGGTGCCCTACGGCGAGGCCCGCGTCACGCGCCGCGACTACGTGTCCCCCTACGTCGACGAGCTCGCCTCGGTGATCGACCTCGACGCGATCCGCGACGCGGGGATCCGGCTCGGCGTCGACCCGCTGGGCGGTGCGAGCGTGGCGTACTGGCAGGCGATCGCCGAGCGCCACCGGCTCGACCTGACGATCGTCGACGACCGGGTCGACCCGACGTTCCGCAACGTCTGCCTCGACCACGACGGCAAGATCCGCATGGACTGCTCCTCGCCGCACGCGATGGCGCGGCTGCGCGACCTGGCCGGCGACTTCGACGTCGCGTTCGCCAACGACCCGGACGCCGACCGCCACGGCATCGTCACGCCGTCCGCCGGCCTCGTCGCACCCAACCACCAGCTCGCGGCGTGCGTCGCGTACCTGTTCGGCGGCCATCGCGACTGGGGCCCGGACGTCGGCATCGGCAAGACGCTCGTCTCCTCCTCGATCATCGACCGCGTGGCCGCGGACCTCGGCCGCCGTCTCGTCGAGGTGCCGGTCGGCTTCAAGTGGTTCGTCGAGGGCCTGCTCGACGGCACGCTCGGCTTCGCCGGGGAGGAGAGCGCCGGCGCGTCGTTCCTGCGCCGCGACGGCAGCGCATGGAGCACCGACAAGGACGGGCTCATCCCCTGCCTGCTCGCGGCGGAGATGACGGCGACGACCGGCAAGGACCCGGGCGAGCTGTACGCCGGCCTGGCCGAGCGGTTCGGACACGCGGCCTACAGCCGCACAGACGTGGCGGCGACGCCGGAGGAGAAGGACGTGCTCGGGCGGCTCTCGCCCGAGCAGGTGGCGGGCGGCGAGCTGGCCGGCGAGCCGATCGAGGCCAAGCTCACCGAGGCGCCCGGCAACGGCGCGCCGATCGGCGGCCTCAAGGTCGTCGCCGAGCACGGCTGGTTCGCCGCGCGGCCGTCGGGCACCGAGGACGTCTACAAGGTCTACGCCGAGAGCCTCGACGGGGAGGAGCGCCTGGAGCGGATCCTCCGCGAGGCGCGGCAGATCGTCGGCAAGGCCCTGGAAGGCTGATGGCGCCCGGCCGCGCGGTGATCGCGGCGCAGACGTCCGCGGTCTACCGCCGGCTCGCCGCCTGACCCTGGCCGGCGGCGGCGCTCTGCGAGACTCGCCTGCGTGCTCGAACGACGTACCAAGATCGTGGCCACGCTCGGTCCGTCGACCGACGCGCCCGGCGTGCTGGACCGGCTGGTGGCGGCGGGCGTCGACTGCGCGCGGCTGAACTGCTCGCACGGCACGCACGAGGACCTGCGCCGGCGCGCCGCCGACCTGCGAGCCGCGGCCGTGCGCGCCGCCCGCCCGCTCGGGCTGCTGTTCGACGTGCAGGGCCCGAAGCTGCGCCTGGCCGCGGACACCGCCGCGCGCGCGGTGGCGCCCGGCGAGGGCCTGGTGTTCTGCGGCGCGCAGTGGACCGGGACGCCCGAGCGCGTCCGCGTCGACTTCGACCACTTCGCCGCGCTCGTCACCGAGCGATCGCAGATCGTGATCGGCGACGGCGTGCCGCGCTTCGCGGTCGAGCGGATCGAGGACGGCGACGTGTTCGTGCGCGCGGTGTCGCCCGGGCCGCTGGCTCCGCGCAAGGGGATCAACGTGACCTACGCGCGGCCGGAGCTCCCGGCCATCACCGAGAAGGACCACGCCGACATCGACCTCGCGGCCGAGCTCGGCGCCGACTTCGTCGCGCTCTCGTTCGTCCGCTCCGGCGCCGACATGCAGCAGCTGCGCGACCGGCTCGGCGAGCTCGGCTCGAGCGCCCGGCTGATCGCCAAGATCGAGAAGATCGAGGCCTACGAGCGGCTCGACGAGATCATCGCCGTCGCCGACGGCGTGATGGTCGCCCGCGGGGACTACGGCGTGGAGGCCGGCGTCGCCCGCGTGCCGCTGATGCAGAAGGACACGATCCGGCGCGCCACGCAGGCCGGGAAGCTGGTGATCACCGCGACGCAGATGCTCGAGTCGATGATCCAGGCGCCGGAGCCGACCCGCGCGGAGGCGGCCGACGTCGCCAACGCGGTGATCGACGGGACCTCGGCGGTGATGCTCTCCGCCGAGACCAGCGTCGGCGCCTACCCGGTCGAGGCGGTCCAGGCGATGGCGGAGATCGCCGAGGCGGCGGAGGAGTCCCCGGTCATCCATGGCCGCGCGCAGGGCGTCAAGGCGGCGACGAGCGGCCAGGCGGTCATGCACGCGGCGGTCCAGCTTGCCGACGAGCTCGACGCGGCGGCGCTGATCGTCCCGACGTCGACCGGCGCCGCCGCACGCGTCTGTGCCAAGTTCCGCCGCCGCCGCCCGATCGTGGCCCTGGCCCACCTGCCGGGCATCGCCGACCAGCTGACGCTCGAGTGGGGCGTGTACCCGACGAACATGGATACGGCCTCGTCGGTCGACGACATGGTCGACCTGGCGCTCGAGACGGCGCGCGACTTCGCCGGGCTCGCGACCGGGGAGCGCGTCGTGCTCACCGCGGGCCGCCGCACCGGCACGCCGGGCGCGACGAACCTCGTGATGGTCCGCGAGATCCCCTGAGCGCCTTGACTTCAACCGCGCTTGAAGGCGCATCATGGCCCGCGTGAGCCACGCCCTCCAGATCACCGACCTCGTCAAGCGCTACCCGACCGGAACGGAGGCGCTCAAGGGCGTCTCGCTCGAGATCGAGGAGGGCGAGTTCTTCGCGCTCCTCGGCCCCAACGGCGCCGGGAAGTCCACGCTCATCCACTGCACGACCGGGCTGGCCCAGCCCACCGCGGGCGACATCCGCGTGTTCGGTCACGACGCCGTGCACCACTACGCGGAGGCGCGCCTCGCGGTCGGGCTCGCCCCGCAGGAGCTCAACCTCGACTGGTTCCTCACGGCGCAGGAGTCGCTCGAGTACCACGGCGGCTACTTCGGGATGCCGCGCAAGGAGCGCAGGGAGCGCACCCGCGAGCTGCTCGA
>JBPCNM010000382.1:0-3392 GCA_051001255.1 Solirubrobacteraceae bacterium | reverse complement strand
CCGGCGCGGACCCGCCACTGTGACCGGGGACGCCCATCGCATCGAGCCACTGCCCCGCAGCGCGGGTCGGGAAGGCGCGAGAGGGTCGAGCCCGGGAGCCAGGAGACCTTCCTCCGACCGTCGCCATCCGAGGCCCTCGCGGAAAAGGGGTTGGCTCCATGAAGAAGATCGCACCCGGCGTACTCGCCGGACTCGTCGCTACGGCGGTGCTCGCCGCGCCGGCGCTCGCCGGCCCGACGGCGACCATGCGCGTGGAGGGTGGAACGCAGACGCTTGTGCCGCGCACGGCGGTCACGACCACGACGACTCCGGTCGGCAAACCCGCGCAGCCGGCGTGTGACGGCACCAGCGCGCTCGGCGTGCTCGACCGCGCGACCGGCGGGGACTGGTCGGGCCCCTACTTCGCCGGGCTGGGCTACGCGCCCGAGACGATCAAGGGCGAGACCCACGATGTCGCGACATCCACCTACTGGGCGTTTTGGATCAACTACACCATCGCCCCGGTGGGACTTTGCGACCACCAGGTTCAGGAGGGCGACGACCTCCTGCTCGTACCCGACTGCTACGCCCCGGGATGCGCGCCCGGGAGTCCGCTGCGCCTGAGCGGCGTGCCCGCAACGGTGGCCCCCGGCACGCCGGTGGCGGTCACGGTCGATGAGTTCACGGCGAGCACGTCAGGGCCGGCCGCCGGCGCGACCATCAGCTACGGCAACCGGACCGCGACCACCGCAGCCGACGGGACGGCCCAGCTGACCTTCAGCGGAAGCGGGCCGCTGACGGTGCAGGCGACCAAGCCCGACCGCATCCGCTCCGCGGTCGAGACCACCTGCATCACCACGGGCTCGGATCGTGCGTGCGGCTCGCAGATGCCGTCCGGCGCGCCGGCGCAGCCCGCGACGCCTGCGACGCCGGTGGACCAGACGGCGCCGACGGCATCGTTCACCCGCCTGAGGAACGGCAAGGTGTTCAGCCGCAAGCGGGCGCCGCGAGAGCTCGCGGGCAGCGTCACGCCCGATCCCTCGGGCCTGCTGTCGGTCCGGTTGAGCATCCTGCGCAAGCACAAGGGCCGCTGCACGGCGTTCGATGGCGCGACCGAGCGGTTCAAGCGCCATCGCTGCGGCGGCCGGCGCTCGTTCCGGATCGGCGACCGCGCCGACTGGTCCTACCTGCTGCCCCGCAAGCTCCGCAAGGGGCGCTACACCATCCGCGTGGCGGCGATCGACAAGCGCGGCAACGACTCCGTGACCACGGCGAAGATTCGGGTCCGATGAGGCGGATCGCCGCCGCGATGCTCGCAGGCGCCGTGCTCGCGGCGCCCGCCGCGGCGCAGTCGCGCGCGAAGGTGGACCTGATGGTCGTCGGCAAGGCCGCCGTGCTGGCCGGGCCCGAGCGCGTAGGGCTGAAGGCGCGCACCGCCAAGGTGGGCGGCAAGCGCTGCGCAGTCGGAAGGGCCACGCCGCTCTCCGCCCTGATCGGCGCGCGCGTGACCCTCCACATCAGCGACCGGGGCGCGTGCTCGCGGCGGGCGGTCGACGCGGGCTCGCTCTACGTCGAGCGAATCGGGCCCGACAAGGCGCGCGGCCGCGCCGGCTGGATCTACAAGGTGGGCCGCAAGGCCGGCACGACCGGTGCCGCCGATCCGTCGGGGTCGTTCGGAACCGGCCGCAAGCTGCGCTCTCGACAGCGCGTGCTGTGGTTCTGGTGCGTGCTCGACCTCCTCGACTCCTGTCAGCGGACGCTCGCGGCGAGGCCCGAGCAGCGCACCTCCGCGCCGGGCGCGCCGCTGCGGGTGACCGTGCGCGGCTACGACGACGCGGGGCGCGGCGTGGCGGTCGCGGGCGCGACGGTCCGCCTGGGCGACGCCACCGCCGTGACCGGCGCCGACGGCGTGGCCACCGTGACCGCGCCGGGCGCCGCGGGGCGCTACCGGCTGCAGGCCGAGCATCCCGCCATGGCCCGCGCGTTCCCGAGCCGGGTCGCCGTCGGGTGATGTGCCGCGCCGCCGTCCTGCTGGTGGCGCTCGCCGTCGCCTCCGCCGCGGGCGGCTGCGGGCTGGGCGCGGGCGAGAGCACCGAGGGCGGGGCGAGCCTGCTCGTCACGCGCGACTTCGGCACGCGGCAGGTCGGCTCCGGCTCGATCGAGACCATCCCGGGCGGGGAGACGGTGATGCGGCTGCTGCAACGCGACTTCGAGGTCGAGACGCGCTACGGGGGTGGCTTCGTCCAGCAGATCAACGGCGTGGCCGGCGGGCGCGAGGACGGGCGGCCCGTCGACTGGTTCTACTACGTGAACGGGATCCTTGCCGGGGACGGCGCGGCCGCCCACAAGGTCGCCGCGAGCGACCGCATCTGGTGGGACCATCACGACTGGGGCGCCTCCGCCCAGGTCAACGCGGTCGTCGGCGCGTTCCCCGAGCCGTTCGCCTCCGGCAGCGAGGGCAAGCGGCTGCCGGTGCGGCTCGACTGCGCGGCGGACGCCGGCGACGCGTGCGACGAGGTGGCCGAGCGCCTCGGGGATGCTGGCGTCAAGGTGGGCCGCTCGGCGGCGGGGAGCTTCGGCGGGGTCGGCGTGCTGCGCGTCAAGGTCGGCCGCTGGGAGGACGTGCGCAAGGACCCGGCCGTGCGCCAGCTCGAGGAGGGCCCGAAGGCGTCCGGCGTGTACGCGCAGCCGAACGCGACGGGTGACCGGATCGAGCTGCTCGGTCCCGACGGGGAGGGCGAGCGGACGCTCGGGCCGGGCGCCGGGCTGGTCGCCGCCACGCGGCTCGGCGGCGAGGCGCCGACCTGGATCGTGACCGGCACCGACGCGGTCGGCGTCGCCGCTGCGGCGGCGCAACTGCAGGAGGACGCGCTGCGCAACCGCTTCGCGATCGCGGTCGAGGACGGGCGCCCGACGCCGTTGCCGATCCAGCCGCCGCCGGAGGCGCCGTCATGATCGGCGCCGTCGCGCTCGTCGCGCCCCGGCCGGCGGAGGCGTCGTGATCTACCAGTGCCGCGCGAGCGCGCTGCACGCCACGCGCGCAGCTGCGGCGTCGGCCTGGTGCGTCGTGCTCGCGCTCGTGGCGCTCTCCTTCGAGCACCCGGTCGTGCTCGGCGGGCTGCTGGCCACCGTGCTGCTGGTCGCCGCGGGCGCGCGCGTCGCCCGGCGGGTCGCGATCGCGCTCGCCTTCGCGCTGCCGGTCGCCGTGGCGTGGGCACTGATCAACCCGCTCGTGGACCGTCGGGGCCTCACGGTGATCGCCCGGCTCGGCGAGGTGCCCGCGCTCGGCCAGCTCGACGTCACTGCGGAGGCGACCGCCTACTGCGGCGTGCTGGCGCTGCGCGTCCTGGTGGTCATCGGCTGCTTCGCGCTGCTGTCGGCCGCGGTCGATCCCGACGACCTGCTGCGGGCGT
>JBPCNM010000381.1:0-7462 GCA_051001255.1 Solirubrobacteraceae bacterium | reverse complement strand
TCCCTACGCCTGCGCCGGGGTCGACACGACGACGCTCGCCGACGGCCTCTACGACCTGCGGGCGATCGCCGAGGACAACGCCGGCTTCATCACGACCTCGAGCGTGATCACGGTGCGGATCGACAACGCTGCGCCTGCCGTGCCCACGGTCAGCGACCCCGGCGCGAACCTGCAGGGCTCGGTCGCCTTCACCGGCACGGCCACCGACTCCGGCTCCGGCATCGCCGCCTGGCTCGTGCAGTACCGCCCGGCCGGCAGCAGCGGCTCCTGGATCGACGCCTGCAGCGACCCGAGCTCGCCCTACGGCTGCAGCTGGGGAACGACCGGCGCCGCCGACGCGCTGTACGACCTGCGCGCGGTCGCCCGCGACCAGGCCGGCAACGAGACGCCCTCGGCGACGCTCACGAACCGCCGGGTCGACAACAACGGCCCGACCGTGACGCTCACCGACCCCGGCGCCTACCTGCGCGGCACCGTGGCGCTCTCGGCGACCGCCTCCGATCCGGCCGGCGTGGCGTCGGTGACCTTCCAGTACAAGCTCTCGAGCTCCGGCACCTGGACCACGATCTGCACCGACAACGCGACGCCGTTCACGTGCAGCTTCAACACGACCGGGCTCAACGGCACCTACGACGTCCAGGCGCTCGCCACCGACACCCTGGGTAAGCCGAGCACGTCGATCGCAAGCGCCCGGACGATCGACAACACGGCGCCCACCGCCGTCTCGGTCGATTCCGGCAACGGCGGCGCCATCGTGGGCCGGCTCGAGCCCGGAGACTGGCTGCGGCTCACCTGGAGCGAGCCGATCGCCCCTGCGTCCGTGCTGGCGGGCTGGGACGGCTCGCCGCTCGCGATCCGCGTCGAGCTGCAGAACATCAACGGCTCGGACGAGATGGACCTCTGGAACAGCACGGGCGCGACGCACCTCAACCTCGTCGACGACGTGGCCCATCTCAAGCTCAACGCGAACTTCGTGACGACCAACGGCTGGTTCGACGCCACGCTGACCCGCAGCGGCGGGGTCTTCACCATCACCTTGGGCACAAAGCTGTCGGGCACGCTGGTGACCGCAACGGCGGCCAACATCAGCTGGAAGCCCTCGATCCTCGCGACCGACCTCGCCGGAAACCCCTCCACCGCCCTGGCGGTCGCCGAGCTCAGCCCGAAGGACATCGACTTCTAGTGCGCGCGCTCGCCACCGCGCTCATCTCCGTCGTCATGGCGCTCGGCGCGCTCGGGCTCGCGTTCGCCGCCCCGCACGTCGGCGACGGCGACGAGCCGCGCGCCGCCCTGGCGGCGGCGTCGGGCGCCGTGCAGATCACGAACTCCCGCGAGGGCCAAGCCGTGTTCACCTCCGTCGCGATGCGTCCCGGGGACGTCGTGAGCGGGAGGGTGCGGATCGGCAATGCCGGCGACGTCCTCGGGCGCTTCGCGGTCAAGCGCTCCGGCGTGCTGGACACGCCGGGCGACTACGGCGGCCTGCTCTCCGAGCGCATCGATCTCGTGCTCTACGACGTCACGATCGTCAACCAGCCGGTCACCATGTACGCGGGCAAGCCCGCGTACCTCGCCGAGCTGGAGCTCGGCACGATCGCGGCGGGCGCGCACCGCGACTACCTGATCGTCGCCACGCTGCCCGACGGCGGTTCGCCGGGCGCGATCGGCGCCGGCGACAACCGCTTCCAGGGCTCGGCGATCAGCCTAGGCTTCGAATGGCGCGTTACCCCCGCCAGCGCGACTCCGGACCCAGCGCCCACCCCGGAGCCGACGCCGGCACCCGCGCCCACCCCGCCGATCTTGCCGCCGGCGATCGCGACGCCGACACCGACACCGACGCCGGCTCCGACTCCGCTTGCCGAGCCCTCCGGCGAGGCCCTTGCCGACGCGCTCGGGCTCCCGCCCGCCCGGTCATGCGTGCGACGCCACCGGTTGTCCCTGCGCCTGAAGGCTCCCGGCGACGCGCGCGTGCTGTCTGGGGTCGTCACCGTCAACGGCAAGGTCAAGGCGCGCGTGAGGGGCGCGCGGACGCGCACCCCGGTGACGCTCCGCCGCCTACCCAAGGGCCGCATCACGATCGTCGTCGGCGTCCACGCCTCGAACGGCCGCAGCTACAAGAGCACGCGCAGCTACCGCAACTGCGCGCCGAAGAAGGGTTCCGGCCGCCGCTGAGCAGAGCGCTCAGTCGTAGAAGCGCCTGCGGCGATCGAAGCGCTCGGAGCGGGCGACGTCGCGGCCCTCGAGCCGCAGGCGCGCGAGGCGGTAACGGCGCAGCGTGGCGTCGCCGCGGTCCACACGCATCGCGGCCGGGACGAGGATCAGCCGGCGCGTTGCGGCGGCGGAGGCAGAAGCGGTCATGGGCGAGATGATCGCGGTCCGGCGACGAATCCGGTATGGACTGAAGACCCCATTCCGAGGGGCGCCGGTTCGACATCCGGGCGATCGGTCAGGCACGGGCGCGGGCGGCCTGGAGCGCAGGGCGCACGGCGGGCGGCAGGCGCCGCCGCAGGCGCCACACGGCTCCGCTGAAGGCGAGGTTGGCCACCGTGGCGAAGCCCTCCTCGTCCTCGCGCAGGGCGAGCAGCAGGTGTGCGGTCCGGTCGGCCGAGGGAAGGTCGCCGTCGACCTTCACGCACCAGCAGTCGACCCGGCGGCCGCCGGGGCGCACGAGCAGCGCGCCGGCCTCGCCGACGAGCCACACGCCCAGCCGCCCGCGCTCCGGCGCGAGCCCGGTGCGCGCGTGCAGTTCGCGCGCCTCGTGGCCGAGCAGGTCGCCGAGCAGGCCGAGCGCGGTGCGCTCCGGGCCGGAGCCCGCGCGTGGCCGGGGCCGGACGACGTTGGCGCCGCGGTTGGCGTAGAGCGCGGGGATCCCCCACGCGTGCACGACGGCGATCGCGGCGACCGGGAACGAGAGCGGCTCGAGCGCCATCAGCAGCGCCGCGGTGGCGAGGAACGGGATCGTGTGGGCGAGCGTGCTCAGCGTCCACCCGTGGCCGCGGCGGCGCAGGCGCGCGGCGTCGAGCCGCGGGCGCCAGTAGACGGCCGCGGTCTCGGGCAGGGCGGTGCTCATCGCGGCGTCACGACCGGCGACCGGCGTCGATCACCCGCCGGCGATGGGCCGGCGCAGAATGACGAGCTCGGCGTCCAGCGGGAGCTCGCGGACCTGCTCGGCGTGTCCCTCTCCCGTGCTCACGACGGCGTAGTAGCCGGCGTCGAGCTGCGCCCGGAACGCGGCGACCGCGTCCTCGGTGGCGGCGGCGTCACCCGCCGTCCACTCGGCGAGCGTCGTGTGCCCGGTCTGGTCCATGCGGATGAGTCGTGCCATGGGGCTCCCTTCGGCGGTCCTGTCGAATCGTACGCGGCCGGACGTCCGTTCCCCTGAGATGGCGCGTTCGCCACCCCGAAGGAGGGCAGCGGCGGTCGCCGGCCCCCTGCGCGTACCGGCGGCCGCGGCGCGCGTGGCACCCGATCACCCGCGCCGCGGGCTTAGCGCCCGAGCTGCTCGCGGATCAGGCGACCGACGTCGCCGCCGTCCGCGCGGCCCTTGGTCTCGCGCATCACGAACCCGACGATCGGGCCCATCGCCTTGTCGTTGCCCGCGCGGACCTTCTCCGCCGCGCCCTCGTTGGCGGCGATCGCGGCGGCGACGACGCCCGCCAGCTCGTCGCCGCCGTCCATCGAGCCGAGGCCCTCGCGCTCGATGATCGCGGCGGGCTCGCCGCCGTCGGCGACGAGCCGGTCGAGCACGTGGCGAGCAGCGCCCGCGTTGACCTGCTTGGCGGCCACCATCGCCACGAGCTGCGCAAGCGCGTGCGGCGTCACCGACGAGGCGGCCGGGTCGGCCTCCGCGCCGATCCGCGCGCGGAGCTGCTCGACCCAGTTGGCGGCCGCAGGGCCTGTGCCGGCCGTGCCGGCGGCGGCGACGGTCTCGAAGTAGTCGCCCCACTGCGGCTGGTAGGCGAGCAGGCGCGCCGGATCCTCGGCGAGGTCCCAGTCGCTCGCGTAGCGCGCCGCGCGCGCGGCGGGCAGCTCGGGCAGCGCGTCGCGGGCGGCGGCGAGCATCGCCTCGGTCGGCACCAGCGGCACGAGGTCGGGCTCGGGGAAGTAGCGGTAGTCGTGCGCCTCCTCCTTGGAGCGCAGCGAGGACAGCCGGCCGCTCGAGGGATCGAAGTGCAACGTCTCCTGGACGACGTCCTCGCCCGCCTCGAGCAGCGCGATCTGGCGCTCGAGCTCCGCGTTGACGCCGCGCTCGAGGAAGCGGAACGAGTTCATGTTCTTGAGCTCGGTCTTGGTGCCCAGCTCCGTGCCGCCGGCGCCGCGAACCGAGACGTTGGCGTCGCAGCGCAGCGAGCCCTCCTCCATGTTCACGTCGCTGACCCCCAGCTGGCGGAGCGTGACGCGCAGCAGCCCGAGCCAGTCGCGAGCCTGCTCGGCCGAGTGGATGTCGGGCTCGGTGACGATCTCGCACAGTGGCGTGCCGCCGCGGTTGTAGTCCACGATCGAGGCGTCGGCACTGTGGATCCGGCCCGACGCGCCGATGTGCACGAGCTTGGCCGCGTCCTCCTCGAGGTGGATGCGGTGCAGGCGCACGTCGCCCAGCCGGCCCGCTCCGCAGAGCGGGATGTCGTACTGGGAGATCTGGTAGTTCTTGGCCTGGTCGGGATAGAAGTAGTTCTTGCGGTGGAAGATCGACCGCGGGGCGATCTCGCATTCCAGCGCCAGGCCCATCATCAGGCCGAAGTGCACGGCCTGGGCGTTGACCACCGGCAGCGTGCCGGGCAGGCCCAGGCAGACCGGGCAGGTGCGGGTGTTGGGCGGCTCGCCGAAGCTCAGCTCGCAGCCGCAGAACATCTTCGTGCGCGTGGCGAGCTGGACGTGGACCTCCAGCCCGATGACCGGTTCCCAGCTGCTGGTCACGCGCGCCTCCAAGGTGCCGCGTCGAACCCGATCGCCCGCTCGAGCGCGTGGCTCGCGTCGAGCAGGGCGTTCTCGCTGAACGCCGGGCCGGCGAGCTGGAAGCCGACCGGCAGGCCGTCGCTCAGGCCGCTCGGGATCGAGATGCCCGGGATGCCGGCGAGCGACATCGGCACGGTGCAGAAGTCGTTGAGGTACATCGCCAGCGGGTCGGCGGTCTTGGCGCCCAGCTCGAAGGCGACGGTCGGCGCCGTCGGCGTTGCGACGAAGTCGAACCGCTCCCAGACCGCGTGGAAGTCGCGGCCGATCAGCGTGCGGACCTGCTGCGCCCGCCCGTAGTAGGCGTCATAGTAGCCCGACGAGAGCGCGTAGGTGCCGAGCATGATGCGCCGCTTGACCTCGGCGCCGAAGCCCTGGTCGCGCGTCTCGGTGTACATGCGCAGCAGGTCGCGCACGCCGCCGGCGCGGAAGCCGTAGCGGACGCCGTCGTAGCGGGCGAGGTTGGAGGACGCCTCGGCGGGAGCGATCAGGTAGTAGGCGCTCAGCGCGTGCGGCGCGTGCGGTAGGCGGCAGGGCTCCACCGCGGCGCCAAGCTCGCGCGCGCGGTCGAGCGTCTCCTCGAACGAGACGAGCACGCCGGGCTCGATCCCCTCCCCAGTGAGCTCCTCCGGGACGCCGAGCCGGATCCCGCTCAGGTCGGTGCGGCTCGGCAGCTCCACCGGCGCGGGCAGCCCGACCGAGGTGGAGTCGCACGGGTCCCGGCCCGCCATCGCGCCGAGCAGCAGCGCCGCGTCGGTGACGTCGCGCGTGAACGGGCCCGCCTGGTCGAGCGAGGAGGCGAAGGCGATCATGCCGTAGCGGCTGATCGCGCCGTAGGTGGGCTTCATCCCCACGATCCCGCACAGGGCGGCGGGCTGCCGGATGCTGCCGCCCGTGTCGGTGCCGATCGCCCACGGCGCGCTGCCGGCCGCCACCGCGGCAGCCGAGCCGCCCGACGAGCCGCCGGGCACGCGGGTGCGGTCCCACGGGTTCAACGTCGGGCCGTAGGCGGAGTTCTCGGTGGAGGAGCCCATCGCGAACTCGTCCTGGTTGGTCTTTGCCAGCAGCGGGGCGCCCGCGCCGGTCAGGTGGGCGACGGACGTGGCCGTGTAGGGCGGGCGGTAGCCCTCGAGGATCTTCGAGCCGGCCTGGCTGGGCACGCCCGCGGTGCAGAACAGGTCCTTGACCGCGACGGGCACGCCGGCCAGCGGCGCCTGTGAGTCGACGGCCGGCGGCTCGCCGGCCTCGGCCACCCAGGTGAAGGCGTTGTACTCGTCGGCGGCGGCGCGCTCGCGGTACCCGTGCCACAGCTCGCCCGCGTCGAGCTCGCCCGCGCGGATGCGCGCGGCCGCCTCGGCCGCCGTGAGGGAGAGCGCGTCGCTCATGCTGGAGGGGGTCCGGGGCTGGGGACGCGGAAGCCGCCCATGTCGGGCTCGGGCGCGCCGCGCAGCGCGACCTCGGCGGGCAGCGACGGTCGGGGCTCATCGGCGCGCAGCGCGTTCTCCACCGCGGTCACGTGCGACGTCGGCTCGACGCCGGCGAGATCGCCGAGCTCACCGATCTTCTCGATGTGGTCGAGCACCTTGGACAGCTCCCCGCTCATCCGCTGCACCTCGGCCTCGCTCAGCTCGAGGCGGGCGAGGCGGGCGACGTGG
Source organism: Solirubrobacteraceae bacterium (assembly GCA_051001255.1). GTDB lineage: Bacteria > Actinomycetota > Thermoleophilia > Solirubrobacterales > Solirubrobacteraceae > DASQMT01. The sequence continues at coordinate 857 of JBPCNM010000381.1, read as the reverse complement.
AGCACCTGGTCACGGCTCAGCATGTGTCGAGCAGTCTAGGTCGACGGGCGCAGAGGCGGTCAGCCCGCGGCCGTGGCGACGAACATGCCTGCCGACACGGCGGCCTTTCCTAACATGCGCGGCGTGCGCCGCCTCCTCGTCCTCGCGTGCGCGATCGTGTTCGTGGACACAACGTTCTACGCGGCGGTCACCCCGCTGCTGCCGCACTTCAGGGACGAGTTCGGCCTGTCGAAGTCGGCGGCCGGCGTGCTCGCCGGCGCCTACCCGGCCGGCACGTTCGTGGGAGCGATCCCCGGCGGCTACCTGGCGGCGAAGCTCGGCGTACGCGCGACCGTGCTGCTCGGCCTCCTACTGATGATCGTCGCGAGCGTCGCGTTCGCGTTCGCCGACTCGATCGTCGTGCTCGACGCCGCCCGCTTCGTCCAGGGCATCGGCGGTGCCGCCTCGTGGGCCGGCGCGCTGGCCTGGGTCGCCGGCGCCGCGCCGCGTGACCGGCGCGGCGAGATGATCGGCACGACGATCGGCGCCGCGGTCGCCGGCGCGCTGGCGGGTCCGGCGGTCGGCACGCTCGCCGACGCGGTGGGGATCGCGCCGACGTTCTGCGGCGTCGCCGTCGTCGGCATGCTGCTCGGCGCCTGGGCGCTCAGCACGCCGCCGGCGGTGCCGGAGGGGACGTCCTCGCCGCGCGCGCTGCTCGCCGCCGTGCGCGACGGGCGGGTCGCCGCAGGCATGTGGCTGATCGCCGTCCCCGGCCTGCTGTTCGGCACGGTCGGCGTGCTTGCGCCGCTGCGGCTCGACGACCTCGGCGTCGGCGCCGGCGCGATCGGCGCCGCCTGGCTCGGCGCCGCGCTGCTCGA
>JBPCNM010000380.1:0-8409 GCA_051001255.1 Solirubrobacteraceae bacterium | reverse complement strand
ACCGGGGCGACTTCGCCTTCGGCGGGGCGTTCGCGGGCGAGTCGCCGGACGGGGTCCGCATCACTCTCGTTTTCGGTCGCCCCGGCTGCCCAACCGCGGCGGCGGCCGCCGCCGCGCTCATGGCCCCGTCGCCGGGGCACGTCCCGTTCCTGGCCTGCCTGCACCTCGGCGCCGCCGTCCGACCCCCGACGGTCGTGGTCAACAAGACCACGATCGAGGAGGACAAGCTCGGGCGCCTGACGTGGGGTGCCGCGCAGCTGGGCATCGCGCAGGCCGTCCTCGATGCCGTCGCGGACCGAGCGATCGATCACTCGGTGGCCGACGACCTCGTGTTGCTGGTCGGAGTGTGGCTCGACGCCGACGCCGCCGATGAAACCGCCGTGCGGATCGCCGCGCGTGGCTGTATGCGACAGGCGATCGACCGCGCAATCGACAGCGACCGCCCGACCTTGGACGAACTGGCGGCCGAGCGCGAGAACGCCCACAACGGCTTCTACTCGGGTCGATGAGGGCTTGACGATGCGTGCGGCGGTGACCTCGGGCTTCGGTGGTCCTGAACGCCTGGAGGTCCGCGATGACGTCGCGGTGCCCGAACCGGCTGCAGGCGAGGTGCTCGTCGAGGTCGGGGCGTGCTGTTGCAACAACTCCGACATCTGGCTGCGCGAGGGGGCCTATGGACGCGAGGGCGATCCTCAGGCGCAGGCCGGCTGGTTGCGCGACGTCGAGCCGCCGAGGTTTCCGCTCATCCAGGGCGCTGACATCGTGGGGCGGGTCGTCGAGCTCGGCGCGGACGTCCAGGCGGGCTGGCTCGACCGGCGGGTCCTCGTCGATCACACGCTGCACGACGCCGCAAGCGAAGAGCCCTACGGCATCGCCGGGATCTTCGGTTCCGAGCGCGATGGAGGCTTCGCCGAGTACGCGACCGCTCCCGTCGAGAGCCTCGGCGTGATCGAGGCCGACGAGCTCTCCGACGTGCAGGTCGCCGCGCTCGGATCGGCGTCGTTCGTGACGGCGATGCGCATGCTCGAGCGGGCGCGGCTCGCGCAGGACGAGCTGGTCCTGATCGCCGGGGCGTCGGGAGGTGTCGGAACCGCCGCGGTGCAGCTGGCCAAGCTGCGCGGAGCTCGCGTCATCGCGCTCGCCGACCCCGGCAAGCACGACGCGGTGCGGGCATGCGGCGCCGACGCCGTCGTCGCGAGCCGAGCCGACGATCTTCAGCATGCCGTCCGAGCCGCGGCGGACGGACGTGGCGTCGACGTGGCGGTCGACGTCGTCGGCGGGCCGCTGTTCTCGACCCTGGTGGCCCTCCTGCGCCCGCTCGGACGCTACGTCACCGTCGGCGCGGTCGCCGGACCGGTCGTCGAGCTCGATCTGCGTACCCTGTACCTCAAGCACCTCGACCTGCTCGGCTCCACGCTCGGCACCGTCGAGGACTTCCGCGAGCTCGTCGACCTCATCAACCAGGGCAAGCTCACGCCGGTGGTCGCAGAGACCTACGCGCTCGAAGACATCCACGCCGCGCAAGCCGCGTTCACGGAGAAGAAGGCGGCGGGCAACTTCGTCATCCGCGTCGCCCGCGACGGTCGCGACGGTCGCGACGGCTGATGCAGCCACGCGTTCACCAGCTGCGGGTGCCCAACCTCAACGAGCTCGACTTCGAGCGCCTGCGCGCAGGGCGGCTGGCGCGTCTGCAGCAGACGATGCGCGTCCACGTACAAGACGCAGCGCTACATCACCATGGTGCACACCGCCGGCCTCGAAACCGAAGGACCGGGCATCCCCTACCCTGACGACCAAGAGCTGCTGGCCTGAGCGGGGTCGTCGGCTGGCACCAGGGTGTCATACGCGATATTCTCACCGTATGACGATGATTAGCTTTCGCGTGGGGGACGCCGAGGCTGCGGAGATCCAGCGCTGGGCAGAAGAGCTGGGCGTTGACCGTTCCGAGCTGCTGCGCGAGGCCCTACGCCGCCACGTCGTGCGGCTTCGCAGCGAGCTCGATGCCTCGCGCTGGGAGCAGGTGCCGTCCACCGATGCCGAGCTCTCGCTGTCTGAGATCGCAGACTGGGGACCCGCCGAAGACTGGGCCGACTGGAACGATGCGGCGCGGTGAGATCTGGTTCGCCGCCGCGCCCGGCGGCGACCGGCCGGTGCTGGTGCTCACGCGAGATCCGGTCGCCGATCGCATTGGATCGGTCGTCGTGGCGGCGCTGACTCGAACCGCGCGCGGGCTCGTCTCGGAGTTGCCTCTGACCGTCGAGCGCGACGGTGTCCCGACCGACTGCGTGGTGAACTTCGACAATCTGCACACCCTCGGACGCACGGCGTTTCGCCGACGCGTCGCGACGCTGTCCGCCGGACGCATGGCGGAGGCCTGCCGCGCGCTGCGCGACGCCGTGAGCTGCTGAACGTCCCGATCGCCGTCTCGCTCGGCGGTCCAGGGCTCAAGCCGACGCCGAAGCTCCGCCCCGCTCGAGGCCGGCCAGGCGGCTCTCGCCCGCGAACACCGTCCGGCCGCGGCGGGTGACGTGGACGCGCATCGTCCCCGCCAGGTGGTGCTGGGAGCGGTCGACGGCGCGGCGCTCGGCCGGCACCGGGACGGTGAGGGCGTGGGCGGTGCCGGGCTCGGCCGTGCCCTCGACCTCGACGCGATGCCATCCGGATCGCGCGCGCAGGTGCCAGGCGCCGTCGCCCACCGCCATCGACGCCGGAGGGCGGCAGCGCAGGACCGTGCCGTCGAGGCGCACCACCGCGGCGGTCGCGTGCAGCCGGGCGAGACCGATGCCGACCGGCCCGCCGGCGAACGCGACCGAGACGTCGTCGCCGAAGTCGTGCGCCTGGCCCCACCACCAGCGGTCGGGGAAGCCGTCGCCCCAGTTCTTCTCCGCGTAGGCGCCCGCGCCGTCCAGCGTGAACGCCTGCGCGCCCGCGACGACGCTGCCGCGCACGCCGGCGGCGAACAGGTGCGGATGCCAGTACTGGCCGAGGCCGGGAACGACCTGGGCGCCGCCCAGCCCGCCGAACGCACGCCGCGGCCACGCGACCGGCGCGGCGATCGCGGCCTCGATCCGGCAATCCGGCCCGAGGTCCAGGCGCAGGTGGTCGGGACCGGCAGAGAACGCTCTGCCCGCCCGCACGCCGTAGCCGGCCGGATCCGCGCGCGCGTCCTGCAGCGCCGCCCAGCGAAAGAACCCGCCGGGATGCGCGGCCAGCCCCACGAAGGCCCAGCGCTCGCCGCTGCGCGCGCGGTTGACGCCGCACATCACGATCGCCACGTGGCCGCTCGCGGCCTGCGTGAAGCGCCAGAAGTAGCCCTCCATCGCCACGCCGTGGTAGCGCCGCGGGTCGCCCCACGGCGGGTCCGCCCCGGTCCGGCGGTAGGCAGCGAGCACGCCTGGTGCTACGTGCGCAGGACGCAGACGGTTTCGAACCGCGGATCCGAGGCGCCGTGGAGCCGCGCGCCCGACGCCTTGAGCTCGCGCAGGTAGGCGACGAGCTCGGTCGTGATCCGCTCGCCCGGCAGCAGCGCCGGGATGCCCGGCGGGTAGCCGGCGATCGACTCCGCGGAGACGCGGCCCACGGCGTCGTCGACGGCGACGGCCACGGCGTCGCCCAGGAACGCCTCGCGCGGCGGGACGACCACCTCGTTCTCCAGCGCGCCCGGCGCGCGCACCAGCGCGGCCGCCTCGCCCGGACGCCCGATGCGGCGCACCACGGCGCCGAAGTCGTGCGCGAAGCGCTCGAGGTCCTCGGGCGGCTGGCCGAGGCCGAGGATCAGGACCATCGTCGCGTGCGTGGCGAGCTCGACGTGGATGTCGAACACCTCGCGCAGCCCCGCCGCGACCTCGTAGCCGGTGCAGCCCGTCCCGCGCACGTCGATCACGATCCGCATCGGGTCCCACGCGGCGACGCCCGGGCGGCCGACGAACTCGGGGCCGATCACCCGCACGCCGGGGACGGCGTCGATCGCCGCGCGCGCGTTCTCGCCGGCGGCCATCGTCCGCGCCAGCAGCGCCTCTCCGTGGACGGCCAACTGGCGCCGCGCAGCGTCCAGCGAGGACATCAGCAGCGCCGACGGCGACGTCGAGCGCGTCAGCCGGACCATGCGCGCCACCGCGCCGGGGTCGATCCGCCCCGTCGGCGCCACGTGCAGCATCGCCGACTGCGTGAGCGAGCCGACGATCTTGTGCGTCGACGTGAGCACCGCGTCGGCGCCGAGCGCCAGCGCGCTGGGCGGCACGTCGGGGTGGAAGCCGAAGTGCGGGCCCCACGCCTGATCGACGACCAGCGGCACGCCCGCGTCGTGGCAGACCGCTGCGCACGCCGCCACGTCGGCCGCCATGCCGTAGTAGGTCGGGGAGACGATGAACACCGCTCGCGGCGCGCCCGCCTCCGCGATCGCCGCCTCGAGCGCCGCGGGCATGACGCCGTGCGCCATCCCCAGCTCGTCCTCGTACTCCGGCGCCACGTAGGTCGGCACGCCGCCCGACAGCACCAGGCCGTCGACGACGCTCGCGTGCGAGTTGCGCTGCACGACGACCGCCGCGCCCAGCGGGGCCAGCGCCAGCGTCAGCGCGTGGTTCCCCTGACTGGCGCCGTTGGTGAGAAACCAGGACCGCGCCGCCCCGTGCGCCTCGGCGGCCAGGGCCTCGGCACGCTGGTAGGGCGTCGGCGCCGGCCCGAGGTCGATGCCGTGGATGTCGGCCGGCACGTCGACCATCAGCGCCCGCTCGCCCAGCGCCGAGCGCAGGCCGGGATCGGCGCCCGCGCCGCCCTTGTGACCCGGCACGTGGAAGCGGGTGGAGCCGCGGAACGCGTAGCCCCAGACGGCGTCCAGGTAGGGCGTGCTCGGCTGCTCGGGGTGCAGCACCCCGGTGCGCGGCTCGTCGGCGAGGGCCATGCGCGCGACCCTACTGCGCCTTGGTGCTCGCCATCAGGTAGGCGTGCACGAAGCCGTCGAGGTCGCCTTCCAGCACGCCGTTCGCGTTGCCGACCTCGAAGTCGGTCCGGTGGTCCTTGACCATCGTGTACGGGTGCAGGACGTAGGAGCGGATCTGGGAGCCGAAGTTGACGTCCTGCGCGTCGCCGCGCTCGCGCGCGATCTCCTCCTTGCGCCGGCGCTCCTCGGCCTCGACGAGCTTGGAGCGCAGCATCGCCATCGCCGTGGCCCGGTTGGAGGACTGCGAGCGCTCGTTCTGGCACTGCACGACGATGCCGCTCGGCTTGTGCGTGATGCGGACCGCCGAATCGGTCTTGTTGACGTGCTGGCCGCCCGCGCCCGACGCGCGGTAGGTGTCGATCTGCAGGTCGTCGTCGTCGATCTCGATGTCGCCGGCCTGCTCGACCACCGGGGCGACCTCGACGCCCGCGAACGACGTCTGGCGCCGGTTGGCGGAGTCGAACGGCGAAAGCCGCACCAGCCGGTGCACGCCCTTCTCGGCGGAGTAGAGCCCATAGGCGTTCTCGCCGGCGGCGCGGAACGTGGCGGACTTGATGCCGGCCTCCTCCCCCGGGCTCGCTTCCAGCAGCTCGACCTTGAAGCTGCGGCGCTCGGCCCAGCGCATCATCATCCGCAGCACCATCTCGGCCCAGTCCTGCGCGTCGGTGCCGCCGGCGCCGGCGTTGACGGTGACCAGCGCGTCGCCCGCGTCGTAGTCGCCGGTGAACAGCCGCTGCTCCTCGAGCGCGGCCAGGCGCTCCTCGACGCCGGCCAGCGTCTCGGAGAGCTCGGCCTCGAGCTCCGGGTCCTCCTCGGCGAGCTCGGCCAGGCCGTCGAGGTCGGCGGTGTCGGCCTCCAGCTTCCCGTAGGTCTCGAGCCGGCGCCCGACGCGCGCGTACTCGGCGTTGACCTTCGCGGCGGCATCGGGCTCGTCCCAGAAGCCGGCGTCGCCCATCTGGGCCTCGAGCGCCGCGGCCCGCTCCTTCAGCGCGGCTGGGTCAAAGGTAGTCCGAGAGCAGGGACATCTGCTCGCGGATGGCGGCGAGGCGCTGCGGGGTGGTCTGCGTCTGCGGGCTCGCCATGTGCGCGATCACCGTAGCGCAGCCGGAGCCGTGCGTCGCCGGCCGGCGCTGGGCGACGGCGGTTCAGGATCGGCGGGCGGCTGCCGATGTCCAGGGCATGGTGACGACGAACTCGACGGGGCAGGTGGAGCGCTACCGGCTGGTGACGCGCTCCGACTTCGACGGACTGGTGTGCGCGGCCCTGCTCAAGCAGCTGGGCATGCTCGACGACATCCTCTTCGTCCATCCCAAGGACATGCAGGACGGCATGGTCGAGCTGACCGACCGCGACATCACGACGAACCTGCCTTACGTGCCGGGCGTCCATCTCGCCTTCGATCACCACGACTCCGAGCTCGACCGGCTCGACGAGACGGCCGACAACCACGTCATCAGCGCCGAGGCGATGTCGGCCGCACGCGTCGTGTACGACCACTTCGGCGGCGTCGCGCGGTTCCCGGGCATCTCCGACGAGCTCATGGAGGCCGTCGACAAGGCCGACGCCGCCCGCTTCTCCGAGGACGAGATCCTCGACCCGGCCGGCTGGATCTTCCTCTCCTTCCTGATGGACCCGCGCACCGGCCTCGGCCGCTTCCGCGACTTCCGTATCTCCAACTACAAGCTCATGATGCAGCTGATCGACTCCTGCACGCGCCTGAGCGCCGAGGAGGTGCTGGCCTCCCCGGACGTCGCCGAGCGCGTCGAGCTCTACTGGGCGCATGCCGAGGCGGCGCGCGAGCAGATCATGCGCTGCGCGACCGTGCACGGCGACCTCGTCGTGCTCGACCTGCGCGAGGAGGAGCTCATCCACCCCACCAACCGCTTCCAGATCTATGCCCTGTTCCCCCAGTGCTCGATCTCGATGCACGTCCTCTGGGGCCTCAAGCGCCAGAACACGGTGTTCGCCGTCGGCAAGTCGATCCTCGACCGCTCGAGCGCCACGAACGTCGGCGCGCTGATGCTCGAGTACGGCGGCGGCGGCCACGAGGCGGCGGGGACGTGCCAGGTCGAGAACCAGCGCGCGGCCGACGTGCAGGCCGAGCTCGTCGCGCGCATCAACGCGGACGGCTGACGCCGGGCACGGCGAAGCACCGGCCGCTCTCGCACCGCCCGAACGGGCAGCAGATAGAGAACCGTCCCGCGTCGGCGGAATTTTCTCGTCCCGCCGAGGTCCCTTCTGCCAAGCGGCCAGAACGGCCGAACCCGCAGGGAAGGGAAGCCAGATGCAACGCACGAAGATCCTCATGGGTCTGATCGGCGCAGCGCTCGTCGCGGGGGTCCCCGTGGCCGGCGCCCAGGTCGAGCCGAACGTCGGCGGGTCGCCGGCGCTGCTCGTGACCAACTTCTGTCAGGGACAGCCTGGGACGATCATCGGCCTGCCGGGCGACGACGTCCTGGACGGCACGCCGGGCCCCGACGTCATCATCGGCAACGGCGGCGACGACACGATCCGGGGGCTGGGCGGCGACGATCTCATCTGCGGCGGCGGCGGCCGGGACGACATCACCGGCGGCGCGGACAACGACGAGGTGTACGGCGAGGACGACGGCGACACGCTCAAGGGCGCCGACGGCGACGACACGATCGACGGCGGCCAGGGCCAGGATCAGCTCGACGGCGGCACGGAGAGCGACACCCTGGACGGCTCCAACGGCGGCGACACCGTGCTCGGCGGCGAGGGCGACGACACGATCACCGGCGCGGAAGGCGACGACACCGTCGAGGGCGGCCCCGGGGTCGACTCGGCGCGCGGCGCCGGGGGCGACGACACCGTCACGGGCGGCGGCGAGGCCGACATCATCGTCCAGGGCGGGATCGGCGACGACACCGTGCGCGGCGGGGGCGGCGACGACAACAACGTGCAGGGCAACGACGGCGTCGACCAGATGGACGGCGGGCCGGGCAACGACCAGCTGTTCGGCAGCGACGACAACGACGTCATCAACGGCAGCGGCGGGGTCGACCGGATCTTCGGCAACGACGACGACGACATCATCGACGGCGGGCGCGGGGCCGACGTGGAGCTGTCCGGCGGCACCGGAGTCGACGCGATCAACGGCGGAGCGGGCGTCGACGTCTTCTGCGACGGCGGCGGCGACGTCGGCGACGTCGTCGTGAACTGCCCGTAGGCAGCGTTCACCTCACGGTGATTCCCCCGGCCCCGGACCGCACGGATGGCGGTCCGGGGCCGCTCGTCGTGCACCGCCATCCGACAGGCCGCCGAGTGTTCAGTCGTCGTGGGACGCTTGGTCGACGAGATGCAGCACTCCGGCGCGGTGCGGGTCCGCGACCTGGGGGCGGCCGAGCCGGCCGCCGCGGGACGAGCCGATCGCCCGCATCAACGCCGACCGCTGAGCCCGGCCCGGCCTGACACGCCGTGCTGGACGGATGTGCGATGTGTCGCCGGAG
>JBPCNM010000379.1:0-6709 GCA_051001255.1 Solirubrobacteraceae bacterium | reverse complement strand
ATCCCTTCGTTGTTCTGCTTGTCGTGGACGCCGGCGACGGACAGTGGGTCCGGGCGTCCGCCGCGCCGCCGGCCGCGACGCGACGGGCGGCGCGAGCTTTTTAGAGCAGCAGGATCAGCGCCACGATCGCGACGAGCAGCAGGAACGACCCGAGCATGGCCCTTCCCGCGTACCGGGTGCGGTTCTCGATCCGGCTCCGGTCGCTCTCCGGCGTCGGTGGCGTCCAGTCGGGGCTCTCGAACGCCCGCCGGTCCTGCGGGGTGTGCGGGTGCATGACGCTCCCTTCGATAGGGGTGCGCCCAGCGTCCCGCGCATGCACCCTCGCGGGTATGGGGAGCGCTGCCCATTCCTCTGGATGGGTGCCGCTACGACGGCAGGATGGGGAGGGCCGCCCATGGTGAGTGCGCGCACCGCGCGCGAAGCTCGGCAGGTGTCGTTGTTCAGTCGCGTGGTCGCGATCAACGCCGGGGTGCTGGTATCCGCGGCCATCCTGCTCGCCGTCTCGCCCGCGACGGTCAGCCCCACGCTCCAACTCGCCGAAGCCGTCGTGCTGGCCATCGGCACCATGCTGATGATCTCGGTCAACCTGCTGCTGATGCGGCGCGTGTTCGGGCCGCTCGAGCAACTCACCGGGCTGATGCGCCGCGTCGACCCGTACGCCCCCGGCCGGCGACTCTCGCTCGACCGCGCGGACGTCGAGGTCGCCGAGCTCTGCCACGCCTTCAACGCGATGCTCGACCGGCTCGAGCACGAGCGGCAGCACAGCGGCCGCCGCGCGCTCGCCGCGCAGGAGAACGAGCGACGCCGGCTCGCCCGTGAGCTGCACGACGAGATCGGCCAGACGCTCACCGGTGTGGTCCTGCAACTCGAAGCGCTGCAGCGAGCGGCGCCCGATGAGCTGCAGGACGCGATCGTCGAGGCGCAGGAGACCGCGCGCAGCGGCGTGGAGGACATGCGCGAGATCGCCCGCGGCCTGCGCCCGCAAGCGCTGGACGAGTTCGGTCTGCGCAGTGCCCTCGTGTCACTCGCCTCGCAGGTCTCCGACCGCAGCGGCGTGCGCGTGCGTCCGCGGCTCACTGAGAAGCTCCCAGCGCTCGCGCACGAACAGGACCTCGCGATCTACCGCGTGGCGCAGGAGAGCCTTACCAACGTCGCCCGACACGCCGACGCGTGCCACGTCGACCTTTCGCTGGCCGTGACCGACGCCGGCGGCGTGGAGCTCCGCGTGCGCGACGACGGGCGCGGCATCGCCGCCCATGAGGCGAACGGCGCCGGCACCGGCCTGGCTGGCATGCGCGAACGCGCGCTGCTCATCGGCGGGCGCCTGGCCATCGGGGCGCGCGAGGACGGTGGCACGGAGGTCCGGCTCAGCGTTCCCACGACCAGCGCGACGTGAGCGTCCCGCTGCGAACCCGCGTGCTCGTCGCCGACGACCACCAAGTCGTGCGACGGGGGCTGAGCATGGTGCTCGACGCGGCGCCGGACCTGCAGGTCGTCGCAGAAGCCTCCGACGGCATTGAAGCGGTGGAACGGGCGCTCAGCGACGACATCGACCTCGCCGTCCTCGATGTGGCCATGCCGCGCCGCAGTGGCCTGCAGGCCGCGCGTGAGATCGCTCGCCAGCGGCCCGGGCTGCGCGTGCTGATGCTCTCGATGCACGACGTCGAGGCCTACTGCTTCGAAGCGCTCAAGGCAGGCGCCAGCGGCTACGTGCTCAAGACCGTCGCCGATCGCGACCTGGTCGAAGCCTGCCGCGCCGCGATGCGCGGCGAACCGTTCCTCTATCCGCCCACCATTCGCACGCTCATGCGCGCATACCTCGACGACGTCGAAGGGCGCCTCCGTACCCCGCTCAGCCCGCGCGAGGAGGAGGTCACCAAGCTCGTGGCCGAATCGCACAGCACCGAGCAGATCGCCCAGCTGCTGAGCATCAGCCCGAAGACCGTCGAACGCCACCGCGAGAACATCCTCGCCAAGCTGGGCATGCGCGACCGCATCCAGCTCACCCGCTGGGCGATCCGCCACGGCCTCGTGGAACCCTGAACGCGCGAGCCCATTTTGGGGAGCGCCACCCATGGTCGAGAGCCGCGCATGAGGCCACCCTGGTGACACACCCCCTCTCCAAAGGAGCACACCATGGGAATCCTCGGCTGGATCGTCCTCGGCCCGATCGCGATCGGCGGTGCGTTCCTGATGCTGGTGTTCTATGACGCGCTCACGGGCCGCGGCTCGACGCGCGGCAGCGGCCGGGTCGGCGCATGATCCGCGTCGCGATCGTCGACGACCACCACGCTGTCCGGCTCGGGCTGCACACGGCGATCCGCTCCGAGCCGGGGCTCGTGCCGGCCGGGACCGCCGCCAGCGCGGCCGAACTGGCGCCACTGCTCTACCGCAGCCGGCCCGACATCGTCCTGCTCGACTACAACCTGCCCGACGTCGACGGCCTGACGGTCTGCCGCGACCTCAAGGGCCAGGCGCTGGCACCCGGCGTGATCCTCTACTCCGCCTTCGCCGACGGCTCCATGACCGTGCCCGCCATCGTGGCGGGCGCCGACGGCATCCTCGACAAGGGCGTCCCCGCTCGTGACCTCTTCGCGGCGATCCGGGAGGTCACCCGCGGCGGCGACGCCCTGCCGCCGATCTCGAGCGAGCAGCTGCGGGCGGCGAGCGCCGCGCTCGACGACGAGGACCTGCCGATCCTCGGCATGCTCATCGACCGCACACCGACCAACGAGATCGCCGAGACGCTGCGCATCGATCGCGCCACGCTCAGACGCCGAGGCGCGCGCATGCTCGGCCACCTCACCGCCTCGGTTCGATCCGACGCACATGCGGGTAGTGGCGCGACATGACCGGGCCGAGCGCGCGATCGGCGAGGACCATCGGCACGCACGGGGAGAAGCGGACGAACTCGACCTCGGGCTCCATGACGCGATCGCCCTAGGACCGCTTTCGCGAGCTAACCGGACATAGCCGGCATGAGACCGGACGAGACGGACACTCGCGCTGGCCGACAGTGCCGGCTCGCGCCGTTGGAGTTCGCGCTGCTGGTCTTCGGCGGCAAGTGACGGCCTTTCATGCGGATTGACGGCCGCGAGCTGGCGGCGATCTTCGTCGGCGGGTTCGCCGGGGCGGTGACGCGCGCCGTGCTGGGTGAGGTGCTGCCACATCACGCCGGGCAGTGGCCGTGGGCGACGTTCACGGTCAACGTCGCGGGCGCGTTCGCGTTGGGGTACTTCGCGACGCGGCTGCAGGAGCGCCTGCCGCTGTCGGCTTACCGGCGGCCGCTGCTGGGCACGGGCGTGTGCGGGGCGCTGACCACGTTCTCGACGATGCAGCTCGAGCTGCTGGACATGCTCGACCGTGACCGCTTCGGTCTGGCGCTCACCTACGCCGGGGCGAGCGTGATCGCCGGGTTCGTCGCCGTCGCGGTGGCGACGAACGTCGTGCGACGCGCCAGGATCGCCGCATGAGCGTCGCGGTGCTGCTCGGCATCGGCGTGCTCGGGGGCGTCGGCGCGATCGCCCGCTTCCTGCTCGACGGCGCCGTCGCCGGACGCGTGGGGCGCTCCTTTCCCTGGGGCACCCTCGCCGTGAACCTGACCGGCGCGTTCGGGCTCGGGCTGCTGGCCGGCGCGGTAGTCGATGGCGACCCGTACCGCCTGGCCGCGATCGGACTGCTGGGCGCGTTCACGACCTTCAGCACGTGGGCGCTGGAGAGCCATCGCCTCAGCGAAGATGGCCAGGTCGGCCTGGGTGTCGCGAACTTCGCCCTCAGCCTCGCGCTCGGAGTCGGGGTGGTGTGGCTGGGACGCGAGATCGGCGTGCTGCTGTGAACGAGGATTGTCTGAAGCTCACGATCTACTTCGGCGAGCGAGATCGTGCCGCCGGTGGCTTCCTGGCCGACGCGCTGGTCGACGTCTTTGCGCGCCGCGAGCTGCAGACCAGCGTCGTGATGCGCGGCACGAGCGGCTTCGGCGCCAAGCACCAGTTGCGCACCGACCGGTTGCTGACGCTCTCGGAGGACTTGCCGATCGTGGCGGTCGCGGTCGACCGCCCCGATCGCATCGAGGCGGCGCTGCACGAGATCGAGGCGCTGCCGTTCGACGGCCTCGTCACGCTCGAGCGGGCGCGCATGCTGACCGGTGACCCGGGGGCCGTCCGGCTTCCCTCCGACCTGCGGGAGGCCACGAAGCTCACCGTGTACGTCGGGCGCCAGGAGCGGGCTGGCTCACGCCCTGCGTACGAGGCGGTGGTCGATCTGCTCCACCGCCACGGCGTCGCCGGCGCGACCGTGCTGCTCGGCGTCGATGGGACCGCCCACGGCGTCCGCCAACGCGCTCGCTTCATCGGACGCAACGCCGACGTTCCGCTGATGGTCATCTCCGTCGGCGACGGCGAGCGCATCGCGGCGGCGCTGCCCGAGCTCGGCCGGATGCTGGCGCGCCCGTTGCTCACGCTCGAGCGCATCCGGGTCTGCAAACGCGACGGCGAGCGCCTTGCCCTCCCTGTGCATCTGCCGGAGACCGACCCGTCGGGCCTCCAGATCTGGCAGAAGCTCATGGTCTACGCGTCCGAGCAGTCGCGCCACGACGGGGGGCCGCTGTACGCCGAGCTCGTCCGCCGGCTGCGCGCCGCGGGCGCCGCCGGCGCGACCAGCCTGCGCGGAATCTGGGGCTACCACGGGGACCACGCGCCACATGGGGACAGCTTCTGGCAGCTCCGCCGCCGAGTCCCGGTCCTCGCCGTCCTCATCGACACCCCCGCGAACGTACAGCGATGGTTCGAGGTCGTCGACGAGCTCACGACCCAGACCGGCCTGGTCACGAGCGAGATCGTCCCTGCCTTCCGCGCGCGCACACCAGACGGCCGCCACGGCGGGCTGCGCCTCGCGCAACGCTGGAGTCACTGAGCTGGTTGCCATCGACTGGCGGTTCGCGCGACCGGGAAGCAACCGAGCGGCTGCGATGCTGTGCCACCAGCGCATCGGCGGGCCGCCGCGGTCCGCCGAGCCGGTCCAGGGAGCCGTCGTGGATGCCATCGATCAACTCGAACGGGGCCGTGGCGCCTGTGCGAGGCGGGCGTGGATGGACGCCTACGAGTCGCTGTCACGCGCCGATCGGGCGCTGCCGCTGGGAGCCGAGGACCTCGAGCTGCTGGCGACGTCGGCCTACATGCTCGGCCGCGACGACGAGTACGTGAGCGGCCTCGAGCGCGCCCATCAGGCGCATCTGGACGGATGCAAAGGACTGCGCGCGGTGCGCTGTGCGTTCTGGATGGGCATCAACCTCATGGTCCGAGGGGAGATGGGCCGCGCGACGGGATGGCTCGGCCGTGCCCGGCGGCTGGTCGAACGCGAGGGGCGTGACTGCGTCGAACGTGGCTTTCTGCTGCTGCCGCGCATGCTCGAGCACGAGGCCGCCGGCGACCATGACGCCGCGATCGCCGCCGCAGCCGAGGCCGCCGCGATCGGCGAGCGCTTCGGCGATGCCGACCTGTTCGCCCTGGCCGCTCAGGATCACGGCATTCTCCTGATCAGGCAGGGACGGGTCGGGGAGGGTCTCGAGCTGTTGGACGAGGCGATGGTGGCCGTGACCGCGGGTGAGCTGTCGCCGATCGTCAACGGCTTCGTCTATTGCGGCGTGATCATGGGCTGTCAGGCCGCGTATGAGCCGCGCCGCGCCCAGGAGTGGACAGCGGCCCTGACGAAGTGGTGCGAGCAGCAGCCCGACATGGTCAGCTTCACCGGCACGTGCCTGGTGCATCGCGCCGAGATCATGCAGCTCCACGGTGCGTGGCCCGACGCGCTGCAGGAGGCGCGGCGGGCCGGTGAGCGGTGTGCAGCGGCGATGAACCGGTCGGCGGCCGCCGAAGCCCTCTACCGGCAGGGGGAGGTCCATCGCTTGCAGGGAGAGTTCACCGCGGCCGAGGAGGCCTACCGGGACGCACGCCGGGGCGGGTGGGAGCCGCAGCCGGGTCTGGCGCTGTTGCGGCTGGCCAGCGGGAACGGCGAGGTTGCGGCCGCCGCGATCCGCCGCCTGGTGGGCGAGACCTCCGAGCCGTCGAAGCGTGCGGGGCTCCTGCCCGCCTGCGTCGAGGTCATGCTGGCCGTCGGCGACGTCGAGGCGGCGCGCAGCGCTTGTGGGCAGCTCCAGGAGATCGCCGAGCGCTGGGGCGGCGGCCTGATGGGCGCGATGGTCGCGCACGCCCGAGGAGCGGTCGACCTGGCCGACGGGGACGCCCGCGCCGCACTCGTCGCGCTGCGTCGCGCGGGCCACGCGTGGCGGGAGCTCGAGGCGCCGTACGAGGCGGCACGGGCGCGTGTGCTGGTCGGCTTGGCCTGCCGCGCGCTGGGAGACGACGACACGGCAGCGCTGGAGCTCGCCGCGGCCCGCGAGGTCTTCGCGCAGCTCGGAGCGGCGCCGGACCTCGCGCGCGTCGACTCGCTCACGCGCCGCGCCACGTCAGGCGATGCGCACGGGTTGACGCCGCGGGAGCTGCAGGTGCTGCGTCTGGTCGCCGCCGGCGAGAGCAACCGGGAGATCGCCGGCGCTCTGGTCATCAGCGAGCACACGGTCGCCCGGCACGTGCAGAACATGTTCGCCAAGCTCGGCGTGTCGTCGCGAACCGCGGCGACCGCGTTCGCGTTCGCGCACGACCTCGTCTGACGCGCCGCGTGGTCAGAACTGACCACGCCGCGGGGCGCGAAG
>JBPCNM010000378.1:0-6090 GCA_051001255.1 Solirubrobacteraceae bacterium | reverse complement strand
CGGCAGGCTGGCGTGGCTGGCGCTCGACCCGGATCCGGAGCTCGCCGCCGGCCAGCTCCGCCGCTGCCGCGCCGCGGCCGCGGCGCCGCTCGTCCTCGCCGTCGCTGGTGCGCGCCCCGCCGCCTTCGAGCCGCTGCTCGAAGATCTCGACCTCACGATCGCCGTCCTGGCCGCCGACATCGATCCCGCCCTGCGTGCGCTCGCGCTCGCCCGCCTGCCCGGCCGCGCACGCGAGATCGTTCCGCCGCTCCCGCCGGGCCCGCCCCGCTGGGCCGCGATGGCGGGCCTCGCCCGCCTTCGCTCGCTGCCGGGGCCAGGGCGATGAGCCTACGCAATGTCGGGTTTCGTGCGCCTGCGCGGGCTGGGACCCTGAGCCGGCAGTGCGGCCAGGTCGCGGTGCTGTTGGTCGGCGGGTTGCTCGCCGTCGCGGTCGGCGCGCTGGTGCTCGGCGGCGTGGCGCGCGGCCTGGGCACGCGAGACGCGGCGCAGCGGGCGGCGGACCTCGCGGCGCTGGGCGGCGCGCGCGCGATGCACGCGTCCTACGCGCGTCTCTTCGAGCCAGCTGTCATCCAGGGCCGCCCGAATCCGCGCCATCTCGAGAAGGACGACTACCTCGCGCTCGGCCGCGCCGCCGCCGTGCGGGTGGCCGCGGCGAACGGCGCGCCGGGAGCCGCCGTGACGTTCCCGGATGCGGCGACGCTTGCGCCGGTCCGCGTCGAGGTGGCCGTCGCGCGCCGGCTCGAGCTCGCCGGCAGGAGCGTGCGGATGCGGGCGCACGCGGAGGCAGAGCTTGCGCCACCGCCGGGCGCCGGTCCCGCCGCCTTCGGCAGCGGCGGCGGCTACGACGGGCCGCTGGCCTACCGGCAGGGAAAGCCGATGCGCCCGGACGTCGCGCAGGCGTTCGACCGGATGGCCGCCGCCGCGCAGCACGACCGCGTCGACCTGATCGTCACCAGCGGCTTCCGCTCGGACGCCGAGCAGGCGATCCTCTTCGCCCGGAACCCCGACCCGAAGTGGGTCGCCCCGCCGGGCGAGTCGCTGCACCGCAACGCGACCGAGCTAGACCTCGGTCCGCGCTCGGCCTACGGCTGGCTGGCCGCGAACGCCGGGCGCTTCCACTTCCTGATGCGCTACCCGTGGGAGCCATGGCATTTCGGCTTCACGCTGAACCCGCGCTCGTCCCCCCGACAGGGTTCCACGGGACCGCCGGCTGGCGGTGCGCTCGCCGGCGTCGCGCGGTCGGGCGCCGACGGTGCATCGGGCGCCGCTGCGGGCGGGCTGCCCGATTTCGTGCCCGCGCGCTTCGCGCCCGCGCTCAATCGCGCGGCGCAGCGCTGGAGCGTCTCGGCGACGCTGCTCGCCGCCCAGCTCTACGCCGAGAGCGGCTTCAACCCGTTCGCCGTCAGCCCGGCCGGCGCGCAAGGAATCGCACAGTTCATGCCGGGCACGGCGCGCGGCATGGGGCTGGCCGACCCGTTCGACCCGGCGGAGGCGATCGACGCGCAGGCGCACTTGATGCGCGACCTGCTGCGTCAGTTCGGGGCGGTCCCGCTGGCGCTGGCGGCCTACAACGCGGGCCCGGCGCCGGTCGCTGCGTGCGGCTGCGTCCCGGCCTTTCCGGAGACGCGCTGCTACGTCGCGCGCATCCTCTGCTTGATGGGCGGCGCCTGCGAGCCGTTGACGGTTGGGGAAAGCGCCGGCTTGATCGTTCGACTCGTGCGATGAGCTCCTCTACCACGTCCGGGGAATCGAGCGGGCGCGGCGGTCGATCTCGCGGCGTGGGCGGACCGCGCGCGCCGGGCGCGCGAGGGCACCGGAGCGAAGGGCTCGCGACGCAGCGCCGCGGATCTGGTGACCGAGGATCGCGCCGATCGTTCGCGCTCGGTCGACGCCCGTGCCAGTCATTGACGCCAGTGTCGTGGTCGACTGGGTCGCTCCCGACGTTGGCGCCGACGCTCCGGCCATGACGGCGTTGGCGCAGCTCGCGGCGGCTGACGCTGAGCTGCCGCTCACGCTCGCCCACGCGTTCGCGGTGCCACGCGCCGTCCCACCGGTTCCCCGACTCACCGACGTGCTGTAGCTTGCCTTCCGATGGCCGGGGGGCACATCGTCGAGCTGGTTGGCGTGCGGAAGGCGTTTGGGGACAACGTCGTCCTGAACGCCATCGATCTGCGGATCGCGCGCGGGGAGGCGATCGTCGTCGCGGGCCCGTCGGGCTCGGGTAAGTCCACGATGCTGCGGTGCATCAACGGGCTGGAGACGATCGACGCCGGCACGATCACGTTCGACGGACACCGGATCGACACGGCTGGGCGCGGGTTGACTCGGTTGCGCACGCAGATCGGGATGGTGTTCCAGCAGTTCAATCTCTTCCCCCACATGACGGTCGAGCGCAACATCACGCTCGCCCCGATCAAGGCGAAGGGCGTGGCCGAGCCGCAGGCGAAGGAGAAGGCGCGCGAGCTCCTCGAACGGGTCGGGATCCCGGAGAAGGCCGAGGCCTACCCGGCCGATCTGTCCGGCGGTCAGCAGCAGCGCGTCGCGATCGCCCGCGCGCTGGCCATGGAGCCCACGCTGATGCTCTTCGACGAGCCGACGTCCGCGCTGGACCCGGAGATGATCCGCGAGGTCCTCGACGTCATGCGCAACCTCGCTCGCTCCGGGCTGACGATGGTCGTCGTGACGCACGAGATGGGGTTCGCGCGGGAGGTCTGCGACCGGCTGGTGTTCATCGACGAGGGTGAGATCGTCGAGGAAGGGCCGCCGGAGGAATTCTTCACGTCCGCGCGGAGCGAGCGGGCCAAGGAGTTCGTGGACAAGATCATCCACCACTAGCAGGGGGTACAGATGATGAGGGACCGATGGCGCCCGATGGTGACGGCGCTCGTGCTCGTGCTCGCGCTGGCGCTCGGCGTGGCGAGCTGCGGCGGCGACGACGAGGAGGAGCCCGCCGGCGGCGGCTCCACTGCGACGGAAGAGAGCGCGCCGGCCGAGGAGTTTCCGGCCAGCAGCACGATGGGCAAGATCCAGGAGAAGGGGACGATCAGGATCGGCGTGAAGTACGACGTCCCGCCGTTCGGCTTCAAGAATCCCCAGAGCGGCGACGTCGAGGGCTTCGACGTCGACTTCGGCAAGGCGGTCGCCGCGAAGCTCGGCGTCGAGCCCGAGCTGGTCGAGGCGATCTCCGACAACCGCATCCCGTTCATCCAGGACGGCACGGTGGATCTCGTCCTGTCGACGATGACGATCAACGCCGAGCGGGCGCAGGAGATCGGCTTCACCGACCCGTACTTCATCGCCAAGGGCCGGATCCTGGTGCCGAAGGACTCCGACATCACGGGGGTCGCCGACCTCGCCGGCCGCAAGGTGTGCACGGCGCTCGGCTCTACGTACGAGGAGACGCTCGAGACCGAGGCGCCGGAGGCGGACCTGCGGCTCGTCGACGCCTACTCGGAGTGCCTGGAGCTGCTGCAGAACGGCGCCGTCGACGCGATCTCGACCGACGACGTGATCCTCACCGGCATGATCATCCAGGACGACTCGCTGCAGCTCGTCGGCGACGAGCTGACGGTCGAGCCGTACGGCGGCGGCTTCAAGAAGGACGACACGGAGTTCGCCGAGTTCCTCAACGGCGTGCTCGAGGAGTACAAGAGCGGCGGCGGCTGGCAGGAGTCCTACGACGAGTGGCTCGGGCAGTACACCGGCGAGCAGCAGTCGCCGCCCGACCAGACGCTCGACGAGGTCCTGGAGGGCTGACCGCGTGATCGAGGTTCTCACCGAGCACGTCGACGACTTCGCCTCCGGGCTCTGGGTCACGACCCGGCTCGTGCTGGCGAGCTTGGTCATCGCGCTCGTGCTGGGGACCGTGGTCGCGGCGCTGCGCGTCGCGCCGAGCCGCTGGCTACAGCGGCTCGGCGCGCTGTACGTCGAGGTCTTCCGCAACCTCCCGCTGCTGGTCCTGCTGTTCATCTCCTTCGCCGGCCTGCGCCGCGCGGGGATCGGCATCGGGCCATGGACGGCGGGGATCGCGAGTCTCGGCCTCTACACCTCCGCCTACGTGGCGGAGGCGCTGCGCTCCGGCGTGTTCGCGGTGAGCCGCGGGCAGGTCGAGGCATCGCTGTCGCTCGGCTTCACCCAGGCCCAGACGCTGCGCCAGATCGTGCTGCCGCAGGCGTTCCGCACCGTCATCGCGCCGCTGGGCTCGATCACCATCGCGATGGTCAAGAACTCGGCGATCGTCGGCGCGTCGCTGTTGGCGCTGCCGGACCTGCTCAAGCAGGCCCGGGTCGTGAACTCGAACACGTTCCAGACGACGGAGTCGTTCTTCTGGGCGGCGGTGGGGTACATGCTGCTCACCGTCGCGGCGACCGTCTTGTTCCGCGCCCTCGAATCCCGCTACGCGGTCAGGCGCTGAGCGATGGAGTACGTCTTCAGCCCGGACAACTGGGAGTGGCTATGGACGGAGAACAACGCCCGGTTCCTGCTCGAGGGGTTCCTGATCAACATCCAGATCGCGGTGATCGCGATCGTGATCGCGCTCGCCATCGGGCTGGTGCTGGCGCTGCTGTCACTCGCGACCGTCACGCCCGTGCGCCTGCTCGCCAAGGGCTGGGTGGACCTGTTCCGGAACCTCCCGCTGATCTTCCTGATCCTCTACCTCGCGCTGTCTCTGCCCGAGTCGATCAAACAGGGCTGGGAGGAGAACGCGCCCGGTTTCCTCCCCGAGGTGCTGCGCGGCCAGCTCGTGCTCGCGGGGATCATGGGACTCGTCCTCTACAACAGCGCCGTGCTGGCGGAGATCATGCGCGCGGGCATCCTGTCGCTTGACCGCGGCCAGCGCGAGGCGGCGACGGCGCTCGGGCTGTCGTACCGCAACCAGATGCGCCACGTGATCCTGCCGCAGGGCCTGCGCCGCATGGTGCCGGCGACCGTCTCGCAGCTGATCACCCTCAACAAGGACACGACGCTGGTGTCCATCATCGCGATCCAGGAGGTCGTGCGGTCGGGGCGGGTGCTCTCCCAGACGGCGGGGAACCCGTTCGTCGGCGGCGGCGACGTGCAGGCGCCGATCCTGCAGGTCATGCTGTTCATCGGCCTGCTGTTCGTCATCACGAACTACGCGCTCTCACGCTTGTCGCGGCGCCTGGAGGTGCGGGAGTCACGGCGCACCGCGACGGTCCGCCCGGTCACGGTCGCCGGCGTCGAGGACCAGGCGATCCCCACGACGCGTTAGCGCAGGGCATCGCTCAGTTCATGCCGGATACCGTCGGCTTCGGCGACTCGTTCGACTCGAGCGGCGCGGTCGGCAGTACCCTCGACAGAAGGTAGCAGAACTGCTACGTTTTCCATGTGGCTGTCATCCCGCAGAAGGAGCTCCGCAACAATGTGGGCGAGGTCCTTCGCCGCGCCGAGGCTGGTGAGCGGATCACGATCACCGTTTCCGGGCGGCCCGTGGCGCAGCTCGGTCCCGCGCGTACCCGTCGTCAATGGGTCGATACTGCGGATCTGCGCGAGCTCTGGGATCTGCCACCGGATCTGACGCTCGCACCGGATCTCCGGGCCTTCGGTGCAGGTCTGCGCGACCCCTGGACTCCCTGATATGCGGGCGCTCCTCGACACCTCCGTGCTCATCGGGGGCGAGGCGATCTCACCGGGCATTCAGTCGGCGATCAGCGCGGTCTCGATCGCCGAGCTGCACTTCGGCCTGCTCGTCGCGCCCGACGACGACACGCGTGCCCTGCGCGTGACTCGGCTTGGTCTGCTCGAGGCGCGATATCCCGATCCACTGCCGGTCGACGATCGTGTGGCGCGCGAATGGGGCCGCCTGCAGGCCGCCGTCGCCAACCGTGGCGGAAAGTCGCGCCGGCGCAACGCCGACCTGGCGATAGCGGCAACCGCGAACGTCCACGACGCCGTCCTCATCACGCACAACGGCAAGGACTTCAGAATCGTCGAGGATCTCGTGCGCGTTCGCGCACCCGCGGGTGACTGACACCCGGACGACCGCGTACCCGGCCGGAAGAACCGTTTTGGGAGAGGCGGGAGGGGGAGCAGGGTCGGGGCCCGGAAGAGGAAAAAACCAACCACCCA
>JBPCNM010000377.1:0-6052 GCA_051001255.1 Solirubrobacteraceae bacterium | reverse complement strand
ACTCGGCCGTCTCGGTGAGGAAGATGTCCTGCACGACGAGGAACTCCAGCGCGGCGAGCGCCTTGCGGACCTTGTTGACGTTCGGGTCCGACAGGAACGGGTTCTCGCCCATCATGTACATGCCCTTCACGCCGCCCTTGAGCGCCGATCCGACGATCTCCGTGACGGTCAGGCCCGGCTGGGCGTCGAGCTCGCGCCCCCACGCGGCGCGGAACTTCTCCTGCGCGGCGGGATGGTCGACGCGCTGGTAGTCGGGGAACATCATCGGGATCAGACCGGCGTCGGAGGCGCCCTGCACGTTGTTCTGCCCGCGCAGCGGGTGCAGGCCGGTGCCGGGCCGGCCGACGTGGCCGGTGATCGAGCACAGCGCGATCAGGCAGCGCGCGTTGTCGGTGCCGGTCGTGTGCTGGGAGATGCCCATGCCCCAGTAGATGACGCCTGCCCCCGCCTCGCCCCACAGCCTGGCCACGAGCCGGATCGTGTCGGCGTCGACGCCGCAGATCTGCGCGGCCCGCTCCGGCGGGTACTCCTTGACCAGCTTCGCGAGCTCCCCGTAGTTGGTCACCCGGTCGCGGATGAACTCGCGGTCGACGAGCCCGAGCCGGATGATCTCGTGCAGCACGCCGTTGTAGAACGCGACGTCGGTGCCGGGCTTGATCTGGCAGAAGACGTCGGCGTGGTCGGCGATCCGCTCGCGCCGCGGGTCGACCACGATCAGCTTGGTGCCGCGCCGGCGGGCCTGCTTGAAGAACGAGGACGCGACCGGGTGGTTGGCCGTCGTGTTGGTGCCGGCGAGGATCGCGACGTCGGCGTTGACGATGTCGCCGTAGGTGGTGGAGACCGCGCCGGAGCCGACGCCCTCCAGCAGCGCCGCGACGCTCGACGCGTGGCACAGGCGCGTGCAGTGGTCGACGTTGTTGGTGCCGAAGCCCGCGCGGATCAGCTTCTGGAAGAGGTAGGCCTCCTCGTTGGAGCACTTGGCCGAGCCGAAGCCGGCGATCGCGCCCGAGCCGTCGCGATCGTGGATCTCCTTCAGGCGCGACGCCGCGACGTCGAGCGCCTCCTCCCACGTCGCCTCGCGGAAGTGCGGCATGACCTCGTCGTAGTCGACGAGCCCGCCGGGCCGCTTGCGCCCGCGGCCCTCGCCCTTGACGTCGCCCGACAGCGCGGCCTTGGGGTAGGAGACGCGGATCAGCGGCGTGGTCAGGCGCTGGGACGAGGCGGCGTAGTCCCAGCCGTAGCGGCCCTTGACGCACAGGCGGCTCTGCGACCCCGGCTGGGGGCGGCCCTCGGCGAACGCGATCGCGCCGCGCTCTTCGTCCACGTGGTAGGTGATCGCGCAACCGACGCCGCAGTACGGGCATACCGACTCGACCGACTTGAGCTCCTCGCGCGGCCGGATCGGGACGTCGCGGATCGGCTTGTTGACCAGCGCGCCGGTCGGGCAGGCGGCCACGCACTCGCCGCAGGTGACGCAGGTCGACTCGCCCATCGGGTCGTTCAGGTCGAACGCGATCCGCGTCGCGTAGCCCTTGCCCGAGCGGCCGATCACGTCGTTGCCCTGGACGTCGTCGCAGGCCCGCACGCAGCGGTCGCACAGGATGCACGCGTCGTGGTTGACCGAGATGACCGGGTTGGAGTGGTCCTCGCCGCGCCCGCGGCCCTGCGGCAGCCGGTCGCCTGTGCCCGCGGACGAAGTCAGTTGGGTACCGTGCCCGGTCGCATAGCGGCGCGCGAGCGTGAGCAGCAGGTTGTCGCCGGTCGTCGTCTCCTTGGGATCGACGTCGGGCTGGTCGGCCATCAGCAGCTCGGTCAGCACCTTGCGCTGCTGCTCGACCTGCGCGCCACCCGTCTTGACCTCCATGCCCTCCTCGCACGGGCGTACGCAGGCGGCGGCGAGCACGCGGCCGCCGACGTCGACCGCGCACATCCGGCACACCCCGACCGGGTCGTAGCGCTCGTCGTGGCAGAGCACGGGGATGTCGATCCCCACCTGCTTGGCGGCGGTGTAGATGGTCGTCCCGTTCGGGACGCTCACCTCGACGCCGTCGATCGTGCAGGTGACCGCCGGCGCGTCCGTCTGGGGTGCGACGCTCAGGGCCATGGCAGGGGCGCAGCATGGCGGTCTTGAACAAATATGTCCAGTCCGCGGGCGCGGTGGTAGGCGTCGACCATGCCGTCCAGCCGCTCGCGGGTGAGCGCCGCCTCGCGACCGGAGGGCAGCGCGAGCGGCACCTCGAGCAGCCGGTCGGGCAGCGTGTCCTCCTCGCGCGTCCAGCCCTCGCGGCGGTTGAACGCGTGCTTGGCGCCGACGATCCCGCGCGCCGTCTCGTGCAGCTCGGCGCCGTCGACGTCCCAGCCGGTGATCGGCCGCAGCAGCGCCGCCCACTCCTCCCACGGGTCAGCGAAGACACCGCGCAGGAACTTGCACAGGATCAGCGAGTCCATCGCGGCGGCACGGTCCTCTGACTCGATCGCGGCGGCGACGTGGGCAGCGCCGCCGTCGAGGCGGTCGTGCTCGCCGGAGAGGTCGGCCTCGTAGGCGCCGGAGCGGTTGTGGTCGGCGCCACGCGCGTTGACGGCGAGGCCGAGCGCCATCGCATGCAGCGTGCGCGGCTCATAGCCGGGCAGCTCGAGGCCCTTGACGTGCATCGCTAGCCGCTGGGAGCCGAGCCGCGCCGCCGCGCCGCGGGAGCCCTCGGCGAGCACGTCGCCGAGCCCCTCGCGCGCGCCGATCAGCTCGATCGCGCGGTGCAGCGCCGCGGCGTCGCCGAAGCGCAGCCAGTCGGCCACGCCGGCCTCCATCGCCCCGGCGATCGTGCCGCCGGCGGAGATCGTGTCGATGCCGAGCTCGTCGGCGCGCGCGCTGGCGGCCAGCACCTCGTCGGGGTCGTCGATCCCGACCAGCGGGCCGAGCGCGAACGCGCTCTCGTACTCCACCCGCGCGTCGCGCCCGTCGCGCGTCTTGAGGATCCGCTCGCAGCCGATCGAGCACGACGCGCACGAGGAGCGCACGGCGGCGCGGTCCTCCAGCGCGAGCGTGGTCGTCTGCGTGCCGAAGTTGTGCCCCGGCAGCGCCGAGAGCGCGTTGAACGCGAGCAGGTTGCCGAGCGTGCCCATGCCGCGGTACTTCGCGGTGGCCGGACCGAACGAGCGGGTGCGCAGGTCCTTGGCGGCGGCGAGCACGGCACCGGCGTCGGCCACGGCGCACTTGTCCGTGGCGCGGACGGCGATCGCCTTCAGGCGCTTGGCGCCCATCACCGCGCCCAGGCCGCCGCGGCCCGCGTGGCGGCCGTCGTGCGAGACGGTCGCGAACCGGACCAGCTTCTCGCCTGCGGGCCCGATCGCCGCGACGCGGTAAGCCGGGCCGAGCCGCTCGCGCAGCCGCGCCTCGGCGTCGGACGCCGACAGGCCCCAGAGGTCGGCGGCGTCCTCGACCCGCGCTCCGCCGCCGTCCACGACGAGCGCACCCGGCGTGTCGCAAGCGCCGCGCACGACGATCGCGTCGTGACCGGTGAGCTTGCCGGCGATCGCGAAGTGGCTGGACGCGAGCGCATCGTTGAGCCGCTCGGTCAGCGGCGACTTCGCCACCACCGCGAACTTCGCGCTCGTGGTCAGCGGCGTGCCGACGAGCGGGGAGAAGACGAACGCCAGCGGCGCCTCGGGCGCGAGCGGGTCGACGCCCGCCGACCCGAGCTCGCTCACGAGGTGCGTGCCGAGCCCCGCCCCGCCGATCGTGGCGCGGAGCACGTCGTCGCCGAGCGCGAGCACCTCGCTCCCCGGCCCGTCGAGGTCGACGACGAGCGCCCTACCGAAATAGCCGCCCGGAGGCATGCCTCAGAGGTTACGCCGGCGTCTCGCGCGGTCGCAGGATCAGCCAGGAGAGCCAGATGCCGATCGCGAACAGCGGGACGCCCATCGCGATCCGCGCGACGCCGAGCGCGGTCAGCGCCTCCCCGAGATACAGCGGCAGCTGCACGGCGAGCCGGAGCGAGAACAGCGCGACCCAGATCCAGCTCGCGCGGCTGTACAGGCGCACGGCCTCGGGGTCCTCGCGCCAGTCCATGTTCTTCCCGTGCAGCGTCGCGATGATGACGCCGAGCAGCGGCCAGCGGACGAGGATCGAGATCAGGTAGGCCGTCGCGTAGCCCGCGTTGGCGAGCAGCCCGGGCAGGAAGAAGTCCTCGGCCTTGCCGGTGCGCGACACGACGTAGGCCGACAGCGCGAGCCCGCCGAGCCCCGCGAGCGCGAACCGCACGGTCTTGCCGCGCAGGAGCCGCGCGATCGTGAAGACGACGCCGAGCGCGATCGCCGCGATCAGCGCCGGCTCTGTGTCCTGCCCAGCGATCGTGTACGTGGCGACGAACGCGACCGTCGGCAGCACCGACTCCGCGATCCCGAGCGGCCCGCCCACGGCGTCGGTCAGCGACGGCGGCGCGGCGGAGGTCATCGCCTCGGCGGGATCCCGCGTGTCGGTCACCCCACCAAGGTAAACGGTGCCAGGCACTCTTCAGATTGGCGCGAGCGCCGCGAGCTCGCTCGCCAGCGGCTCGCCGGCTGCCGCGACGTGCCAGCGCCCGGCGAGCCGGGCCGTTCCGCCGGCCTCGGCCACGAGCAGGGCGCCGGGGTGCCAGTCCCACGACTCGACGTCGGCTTGTACCCACCCGTGCAGCCGACCGGCGGCGACCCAGGCCAGCTCCAGTGAGCCGCAGCCGGTCGCGCGCAGGGCGCCGACGCGCCGCAGGAGCGCCTCCGTCCCGGCCACGATCGCGGGATCGCGGCCGCGGACGTCGACGAACGTGGCGACCGTCGCGCCGGCCAAGTCCACCCCGGGCGTGACGCGCAACCGCGTGCCGTTCAGCGTCGCGCCCGCGCCGCGCGCGGCGCTGAACAGCTCGCCGGCGACCGGGTCGAAGACCGCGCACGCGAGCGGTCCCGCCGCATCGACCAGGGCCACGGCCGCGCACCACGTCGGCAGCCCGCGTGCGTAGTTGAGCGTCCCGTCGACGGGATCGAGCAGCCAGCGGCGCTCGCCGCCCGCCACCGCCGCGCCCTCCTCCCCGAGCACGCCATCGCCCGGCCGCTCGGCCCGCAGCACGTCGAGCAGCGCCGCCTCGGCGCGCGTGTCGGCCTCGGTGACGACATCCGTCGCCTCGCCCTTGATCGCCACGGCGCCGCCGCGCAGCTCCAGCGCGACCGCGCCGGCCAAGCGGACGAGCCGCTCGGCCAGCGCGCGGTCGGTCATGCGGACGAGGCTAACGGTGCGGCAGCGACTGCGCCCTCCCGTCCAGGCCCGGTCGCGCCGGGATGCCCATCTCGCGCAAGATCGTCGGGAGGATGTCCACGGAGCGCATCGGACGGCGCGAGTCGCGCGCGCCCGTCCCGGCCCCGGCGAACACGATCGGGATCTCCTGCACGGGCCGCTGAGCGCCGCCGTGATCGCCCGCGACCCCGTAGCTCGTGTCGTCGCGCAGCAGCCCGACGACGTCGGCCGCGTACGGCGCGGCCATCGTGTCGACGATCTCCTGGCCCCGCCGGGCCCAATACAGCAGCTCGTGACCGTTCATCGCGCGGGGGTTCGCCGTCACCAGGCGGTAGCGCGACCGGGATGCGTCGAGCCGGTAGGTGGCGATCACGTCGGGCAGCGTCGCCATCACCCGCGCGGCGCGGCGCTTCGCGGCGACCGACGTGTCGGTGAGCCACGTGCGGATCGCCGAATCCTGGTAGGAGAACCGTACGTTGCCGGTGTCGATCAGCGGCTCGAGCGAGGGCGACGGCTGCAGGTACGTGCCGTTCTCGGTCGCGCCGTAGTACCAGTTGAAGTCGCCGCGGCCGGCCTCGTCGACGCCGTGGAAGCGCTTGGACGGCTGCCCGGCGTGGTCGGTCGTCAGCACGATCAGCGTCTCGTCGAGCTGGTCGAGGTCGCGCAGCCGCGCCACGATGCGCCCGACCTGCTCGTCGGCGGTCTTGGCGAGGAAGCGCAGGTGCGCCTGCTCCTCGGGCGAGCCCTCGGGGTAGGTGCCGGTGTCGGTGATCCCGCCCCACATGTGGC
>JBPCNM010000376.1:0-4715 GCA_051001255.1 Solirubrobacteraceae bacterium | reverse complement strand
AGCGCGCGCAGCGTCAGCTAGGCTGTGAGGACCGGCGGATCGCCCACTTGGCCACGGGAGCCTTCGTGCCCCCAGCCGTGGCAACGCGCCGGCCCTCGGGCCGGCGGCCGGTCCAGGCGCGCGGCGGCGTCGCCGTCCGTCTCCCACGCGGCCACCGCGGCCGTCTCGCCGAGGCCGCGCAGGCCGTTGTTCTCCGGCTCGTCCATCGCCTGGCGCAGCCACGCGAGGTCGTCGGAGATCCGCCGCGGGCGCTCCGCGCCATCGCCGTGCCACGGGTCCTCCCCCGCGCGCCGCTCGGGGACGCCGGGCGGCCGCGACAGGGCGACGCCGAGCGCGCCCATCCAGTCGGGCCGTTCGTGGACCAGCTCGAGTAGGGGCATGCGGCCACGTATACCCGCCTGGCAGCGATCCGGCGCCGCTTCTCGCGAGAGCGACGCGCCGCTCCAGCGCGCGCAGCGTCAGCTAGGCTGTGAGGACCGGCGGATCGCCCACTTGGCCACGGGAGCCTTCGTGCCCCCAGCCGTGGCAACGCGCCGGCCCTCGGGCCGGCGGCCTGTCCAGGCGGCCAGGAGTGTCATGCCGCCCAGGCAAAGACACGTCGTCCTGGGATGTAGTAGTTCAACGGCGATCCATGACCGGGCACCGGAGGTCCCGCGAGAGCGGGGCCTCCGTGCGCTTCAGAGCTCGATGTCGAGCGTCTCGAACACGTCGGCGAACCCGAGCGCGGCGTAGAGCCCGAGTGCGGGTTGCCGTGCGTGACCGCGAGGCCCAGCGCGGGCAGGCCGTCGCGCGTGGCGATCGCCAGGGCGCGGCGCAGCAGCGCGCCGCCGACGCCGCGGGCGCCTGGCTCACGGAACACCTGCGCGATCCACGGGCCGCCGTAGGGAGGCTCACCGTCGGTTCGGTTCACGAGCGCCGCGCCGACGACCGCGCCGCCCTCGGCCATCGCGAGCCCGCTGCACCGCAGTACGTCGGCGAGCTCGAAGACGTCGGCGAGCCGGCGGCCGTCGCGCTCCCCCGCCGATGAAGCGTCCGATCGCGGTGCCGGAGGCGTCGAGCAGCAGGCGCCCGCCGCGGCGCTCGGGATCCTCGGCAACGGGCATCGCCGCGGAGCGTAGCCGCGTGGGCGGGCGCTCAGGACTGACGACGGCGGCTGCCAGCACGGCGGAGCGTGGCCGCGCGGGTGGCGCTCAGGCGGTGACGGCGGCGGCTACCAGCGCGGCGCGGCCGGCGTTGGTGGCCTCGACCTCCAGCCGGCGGCGGATCGCACGGTGCCCGCGCTCGAACACGATGTCGTCGTCGTGCAGCTGCCAGCCGGCGTTGACCGCGGTGCCGAGCGCGTCGAGCTCGAACGCGAGCTGCTCGGGGTCGGTGTCCGGGTGCAGCTCCCCGCGGCGCACGGCCTCGCGAGCGTAGTCCGAGAGCAGTCCGACCCAGCTCGTCATCTGGTCGGCGACGGCGTCGCGCACCGGCCCGGGACGGCCGTCCATCTCGCTCGTCGCGGCGGCGAAGAAGCAGCCGCCGGCGAAGATGCCGCGCTCCATGTAGTCCAGCCAGGCCTCGAGCACCGTGAACAGGCGGGCGATGCCGGGCTCGAAGCGCTCCTCGGCCCCGCGGATGACCCGGTGGACGAAGATTCCCGCGGCCGCGCGCACGGTGGCGATCTGCAGCTCCTCCTTGGAGCCGAAGTGCGCGAACAATCCGCTCTTGCTCATCTCGAGCTCGGTGGCGAGGCGGCCGATCGAGAGGCCCTCGAGCCCTTCGACCGACGCGACGTCGACCGCCGTGGTGAGGATCGCGCGGCGCGTCCGGTCGCCGCGCACCTTGCGGCCGTCGGGCGTGGCGAGGTCGTCGGTCGGCACGCTCATCCTGGGGGAAAAGATAGCACGATCGTTCGTGTTGTGGTACAAGCTAAAAGCACGACCGTTCGTCTTCTCTCCCCGAAAGGCCCCCATGTCACCCGCCGACATCGCCGCCGCCGAACTGCGCGCCGCCCTCTCCCGCCGCCTCGCCGAGCTCGGGCTCGTCCCGCCCGACCCGGCGATCCACCGCGTCTCGGCGCTTCCCGTTCCGCCGTCGCCGGCGGACGAGGCGCGGAAGGCGGCATGAGCACGGTCGCCGAGCCGCGGGCCGGGGCGCTCGCGCGTCCCGCCCTGCGGCCGGCCGCCGTGCTCGCCATCGGCTCGGCGTCCTCGTTCCTGGTCTACCTCGACGCGACGATCGTCAACGTAGCGTTCCCCGACGTGCGCGCGTCATTCGACGGCGCGACGCTCGCCGGGCTCTCGTGGATCCTCAGCGCGTACGGGATCGTGTTCGCCGCGTTGCTGGTCCCGGGCGGCCGGTTCGCCGATGTCGTGGGCGGCCGGCGGCTGTTCCTCGCCGGCCTGACCGGCTTCACCATCGGCTCCGTGCTGTGCGCCCTGGCGCCCTCCGTGCCGCTGCTGGTGGCGGCGCGCGTGCTGCAGGCGGCGGGCGGAGCGATGCTCGTGCCCGCCTCCCAGCTGCTGGTCATGGCCGCGCACCCGCCGGACCAGCGCATGAAGGTGATCGCGGTGATGTCCGGGGTGGCGGCGCTCGCGGCGGCGCTCGGGCCCGTGCTCGGCGGGCTGATGGTCGACCTCGGCGGCTGGCGCCTGGTCTTCATCGTGAACCTGCCGATCGGGCTGCTGGCGCTTGCGCTCGGCCGGCGCATGCCGTCGCCGCCGGTGCGCGACCTGATCGGCCGGCCCGACCTCGTCGGCTCGGCGCTGGCCGTCGCGGCGGTCGGGACGCTGGCGCTCGGCGCCGTGCAGGGACCGGTGTGGGGCTGGGGCGATCCGCGCACGGTCGCGACGTTCGCCGGGTCGGCGTTGCTGATCCCGCTGCTGCTGTGGCGCTGCGCCCGCCATCCCGCCCCCGTGCTGGAGCTGGCGCTCTTCCGGTCGCGCTCGTTCAGCACGGGCAACCTCGGCGCGCTGCTGCTGGGCACGAGCTTCTTCGGCCTCGTCCTCGCGAACTCGCTGTTCCTGACCCAGGTGTGGGACTACTCCGTGCTGCGCGCGGGCGTTGCGATCGCGCCCGGACCGCTCGCCAGCGCCGTCGCGGCGATCGTCGCCGGCCGCTTCACCGATCGCATCGACCCGCGACGGTTCATCGCGCCTGGTGCGGCGATCAGCGCGGTCTCGGGTGTGTGGCTTGCGACGCAGGTCGGCCCCGATCCCGCGTTCCTCGCGGAATGGCTGCCGGGGACGGTGCTGATGGGCGTCGGCGTCGGCCTGGGCTTCGCGACGATCGTGGCGGTGTGTGTGCGCGACCTCGGGCCGGGCCAGCTCGGCATCGGCAGCGGGATGAGCGCCACGACGCGCCAGCTCGGGGCCGTCCTCGGCGTGGCGATCCTGATTGCCATCCTCGGGCCGGCGCCCGGTCCCGACGCCTACGAAGCCGGCTGGTGGGCGATGGCGGGCGTCGCGCTCGCCGCGGTGGTGCCGGTGGCGCTGATCGGGAGGAGGGCCGTCAGCGCGGCGTGAGGACGATCCGTTGCGACTTGATCTCGCTCGCCGAGGTCAAGTCGCAACAGACCGCTGCGGACCCTCGCGGATCCGGGCGACGAGCGTGGCGGCGGTCGCCGGGCGCAGCTCGCCGAACGTGAAGCGGCGGCCGTTGCCCGCCCGCACGCGCAGCGTTGCGACGCGGCGGCGCGGGCGGCGCAGGGAGTGCTCGACCGCCTCGATCGCCCCGAACCGGAGCGTGTGGACGCGGCCGTTCACGACGTCGTCGAGCAGCCACAGCAGCCGGCGGTCGCTGGCGGCGAGCAGCGCCTGCGGGCTCGCCCACGTGGTGGCAGGGGTGACGAGCCAAACGGACTCCGCCGGCTCGAGCACCGATAGCAGCTTCTGGCTGAGCGCGCAGCGGATCGCGTGCGGGAGCCATGCGCCGCGCCCGCTCGCCCGCGCCGACGGCGCGGGGCGCGGCTCGTGGCGCCGGGTCCACGCGGTCGCGCGCAGGAGGTCGTAGGCGGCGTTGATCTCCGCCATCCGGTTTTCGGCGGCGCGCCCGCCGCCACGGTCCGGATGCCACTGCTTCGCGAGCCGCCGGTAGGTTGCGGAGATGTCCTCCGGCGTCGCGCCGGGGAGCAGGCCGAGCACGCCGTGCGGGTCCATCCTGCGTATTGTGGCGGGAAGAGATCGCGCCCGGCGGTGGGGTGGCGCGGCGTGGATGTCATCATCCGGGGGGCGCACAGCGTCCGCCGCGCCTCGGTCGATGTGAACCGGTGGCCGACCGCACGACGCCGAGGGGCCGTGTTCCCCTAGCCTCCACCTGGCGGGCCTGGTCCCGTGAACCCATGAGCGAGCATTCCAAGCATCCCACCGAAGAGCCCAGGGCCCCGACCGCGACCGCCGAGCAGCGCGCCGGCGAGCAGGAGGGGACCGGCCAGGTGCCTGCGGACACCGCATCGGCCTCCGAACCCGAGGCCCCGATCGCTCCCGCGATCCCGACCGACGCGTACGCCGCACTCGCGCCGCCGCCGCGGGCGGCACCGCCCGCAGAGGCCGCGCAGGTGGAGGAGCCCGCCGCAGCGCACCGCGCGGCGGGAACGCCCGCGGAGCCGGCACCGGCGGAGCGCGCGGCGAGAATGCCCGCGCCGGCAGACCCGGCAGCGCCCGCGCCGGCAGAGCCGGCTTCGGCAGAGCCCGCCACGGAGCCGCCCAGTCCCGCAGGCGCGAAGCCGGGTTCAA
>JBPCNM010000375.1:0-4994 GCA_051001255.1 Solirubrobacteraceae bacterium | reverse complement strand
AGGCCGTCGAGCACCGCGACCGGGTCCTCGCCGCGCTCGGGCAGGGCGCCGCGCAGCCCGGCCGGGTCGCCGGCCGCGCCGACCGCGCGCTCGGGCAGTAGCTCCAGCCAGTCGGCTGCCAGCTCGGCGGCCCGCCGCAGCGCGTCATCGGCCGTAGTGGATGCGGTAGCGGAGGAAGAGCTCGTCGTCATGGCGCAGCACCCATTCAAGCGCAAGCCGCACAGGCGCCGGCAGGTCGTCGCCCTCCACGATCCGGGGCGCGCCGGCGCTCCCTGTGAGCAGCGGGGAGAGCGTGAGGAACAGCTCGTCGACGACGCCCGCCGCGAGCAGCGCCCGGTTGAGCGTCGGCCCGCCCTCGCACAGCAGCGCGCGCACGTCGCGGGCGCGGAGATCGGCCAGCGCGGCGGCCGGCGTGGGGTCGGCGAGCCGCACCAGCTCGAGCGGCGCGGCGACGGTCGGCGGCTCGGCGTCGCTGCCGGTGTAGACGATCACCGGCTGCTCCGGTGCGGCGAACAGCCCGGCGTCCCACGGGAGGTCGAGCGAGCGCGAGAGCAGCACCGCGGCCGGCGTCGCCGGACGCCCGGCCGCTCTCCGCCGCACGACCCGCTCCGGGTTGTCGACCAGCTTGCCGTAGCCCTCCGCGCGCAGCGTGCCCGACCCGATCAGCACCGCGTCGGCGAGCGTGCGCAGCTCCGTGAGAAGGAGGGTGTCGGCGTCGGACCCCAGCGCGTGCGAATGTCCCCTGAGCGCCGCCCGTCCGTCGACGCTCGTGACCATGTTGAGGTAGACGAAGGGGCGGTCCGCGAGCGCACGCGCGCGCGGCCGCACCTCGGCGAGCCACTCGTGCGGCGCCCGCCCGGCGCCGGTGGTGGCGAGGCCGTCGAGCTCCATCGTGGTCCATCACATCACACACCACCGTGCCGGTTCGGCCGGCCGGATCCCATGAGGTTGTGGCACGTCGACCCGCTTCCCCGCGTGCAGCATCCCAGGAGACCTGGCACCGCCGCAATCTGAGCTGCAGTCCGGTCGGCCTGCAGAGGCGGCACCATCACAGCGTTCTCGCCATGGGCTTGACCGCGCCGTTTCGCGCATTGCGATAGCGCGCCGGCGGTCGTCCGCGCAAGTTGCGACAGCCGTCAATCGAGGTCGAACGCTGCGCGGATCGCTTCGCTGAGTAGTCCTTCCTGGCGGTCGAGCAGGCCCCCGATCTGTTCACCCAGCGCGGTCTTTGGGATCGTCGCTACGTTGTCGCAGCTGGCAACCGAGGCGCCCGCGAGTCCGTTCGCGGCGTCGAGCGGCACTTCGGTCGATAACCCTCGGATCGTCGTGGTGATGGGTGCGACGGTGACCGTGTTGAGATGCGGCCGGACGAGCTCGCGGGTGAGCACCAACACAGGGCGGGCCTTGTCGAGTTGCGCAATGTGAATCGGGCGCATCAGCCCGGCGCAAGGGGCTGGGTAACCGCGTACTCGGCCAGCCCTCCGAGCTCCGGATCTGGACCGGTGCGAGCGAGTATCTCGGCGTCACGTGCCGCGATCACCCGCCGGCGCTCTCGCTCCAGGGCGCGCGTCACCACCGCAGCGCGGCTCCGCTCGGAGCCCGACTCGACAACGTCGTCGACGAACGCGACGAGATCGTCGGACAGACGCACCGCGATCTGCTTGCTCATACCGAAATGGTACCAGTCCGGGATGCGTCACGCAGGATCCGAGCACGGACGGTCGAGGAGCGCTCGGCATCGCGGGGGCCACCAGATGCTGTCTGGTTACGGGCCTTGCGTCGTGCGCCCTCAGCGCGCACAGCAGCCCTCCAGGTGATCGTTCACCAGCCCGCAGGCCTGCATCAGCGCGTACGCCGTGGTCGGCCCGACGAAGCGGAATCCGCGCCGCTTGAGCTCCTTCGCCAACGCGGTGGAGTCGGGCGTGACCGCCGGGACGTCGGCCATCGCCCGCGGCGCCGGGCGCCCGTCCGGATCCGGCGCGAACGACCAGATCAACGCGCTGAGATCCTCGACCTCCGCCGCCGCGCGCGCGTTGGCGATCGTCGCCTCGACCTTGGCCCGGTTGCGCACGATGCCCACGTCGCCCATCAGCCGCTCCACGTCGGCGGCCCCGAACGCCGCGACGGCGGCGATCTCAAAGCCCGCGAACGCCGCCCGGAAGTGCTCGCGCTTGCGCAGGATGGTCAACCAGGACAGGCCGGACTGGAACGCCTCCAGGCAGAGCCGCTCGTAGAGGGCGTCGGCGCCATGCACCGGCCGGCCCCATTCCTCGTCGTGGTAGCGGGCGTAGTCCGGCGTGCTCGCCCCCCACGCGCAGCGCGGCCGACCGTCTTCGCCCGTGACGACGTCGGATGGCTCCCGCACCGCGCGCACGCTATAGGGTCCGGCCGGCATGTACGAAAGCCACAGGAGTGATGTGAGTTGAGCGTCGCGCCGGATCGCAACCTCGCGCTGGAGCTGGTGCGCGTGACCGAGGCCGCCGCGCTGGCGAGCGCGCGCTGGATCGGCCGCGGGGACAAGGAGGCCGCCGACCAGGCGGCGGTGGACGGCATGCACGCGGTGCTCCACACGATCCACATGCAGGGCGTCGTGGTGATCGGCGAGGGGGATAAGGACGAGGCCCCGATGCTCCACAACGGCGAGGAGATCGGCGATGGCAAGCCGCCGGAGGTCGACGTCGCGGTCGACCCGCTGGAGGGCACCCGCCTGTGCGCGCTGGGCATGCCGAGCGCGATCGCGGTGATCGCGCTGGCCGAGCGCGGCACGATGTTCGATCCGGGCCCGATCGTCTACATGGAGAAGATGGCGGTCGGCGACCGCTTCGCCGACCTGCTCGACCTCGATCGCCCGCTGGAGAAGACGGTCGAGCTGATCGCCGAGCGCAAGGGCACCGACGTCAACGACGTGATGGCCGTCGTGCTCGACCGCCCGCGCCACACGGAGGGCATCGACGCCATCCGCAAGGCCGGCGGCCGCGTGCAGCTGATCACCGACGGCGACGTCTCCGGCGCGCTGAACGCCGTCTCGCCCGACCGCAAGGCCGACTTCCTATGGGGCATCGGCGGCACGCCGGAGGGCGTCATCACCGCCGCGGCGGTCAAGTGCATCGGCGGTGCGCTGGTGGGGCGGCTCTCCCCGCGCGACGACGCCGAGCGCGAGGCGGCGACCGCCGCGGGCTGCGACCTGACCCGCGTGCTGACGCACGACGACCTCGTGCGCGGCGAGGACGTCTTCTTCTCCGCCACCGGCGTGACCGACGGCGACGTGCTCGGCGGCGTGCGCTACGAGGGCACGCGGGGGGCGAGCACGGAGTCGCTGGTCATGCGCTCGCGCTCGGGCACCGTGCGCCGGATCCAGTCGCGCCACGACCGCGGCAAGCTGCGCGCGCTGACCGGCTACGCCCGCGGCTAAGCCTGAATCCACCGATTCTCGCGGCGCCTCGGCGTCGTGGCCGTTCGCCAGGACCGAGCCGCCGCAAACCAGGTGGGTCACCACATGGATGTGCGGCGGATCGCCCCTGGCTCGGCCACGACGCCGAGTCATCCACGATGATCGGCGGATCCAGGCTGGGTCAACCGCGCCGGCGGACCAGCAGCGCCAGGACGAGCGCGGCGCCGGCGGCGAGCGCGCCGACCAGCGGCCACGGCGTGTCGCCCACCGTGACGTCGGCGGACTCCTGCGGGCCGCCGCCGTCGGCTCCCGCGCGCGCGCCCGACTCCGGCACGGCGAAGCGGCCGACCGCCGACTCCTCCAGGTCGAGCTTCGCGAGCGAGCGCAGGAAGCCGTGGGTGACGAGGACGTGGATGCGCGACTGCGTGTTGGTGTAGAACCAGCGCGCGACCCGCAGCGCGATCGCGGGATAGAACGAGGCGATCTCGACCTCGACGTGGACGCGGGGGGGGCGGGGCGCGTCCCCGGGGCAGCGGCGGACGTCGATCTCCAGGAAGCCGTCGGCGCCGCGGCCCTCCGACGCGACGAGGATGCCGTCGCGGATGCGCCAGCGCACGATCCCGCGGTCGGCGTCCATCGAGTACTCCGGCGCGTGGAAGCGCAGCAGCACGAACGGGCGCGCGATCAGCACGACGGCGCGCTCGGTGGGCGTGTAGGCGACGCGGATGAGGCCGAGCGTGACGCGCGAGAGGTAGCGCCAGTACGTCCGCGCCAGGCGCTCGAGGTGCATCGGGGTCCAGATCGCCTGGAGCTCGCCGGCGGGCATCGAGATGTCGGCCGCCTGGATCGAGCGCACCGCGCCGCGCTCGTCCATCACCGTGTGCTGCGCCGGGTCGCGGATCACCGAATCGGCGACGCGCCGCTCGCCTGCGCCGTTGAGCAGCTTCACGGCCGCGATCATCTCACGGCCAGGTCGGGCCGTGATCGCCGGGCTCGGATGGCTCGTAGGATGGGAGGAGGGACGCCGCATTCCACGAAGCGTCCGAGGCATGGTGAACAGTCCGTGAAGGGTCTGGCGATCAGGGACGTCGCGGCGCGCACCGGGCTCGCCGCGGGCACGATCCGCATGTGGGAGCAGCGGTACGGCTTCCCGGCGCCCGAGCGTGCCGCGTCCGGCTATCGCGTGTACCGGCAGGACGACGTCGAGCTGCTGCGCCGCGCGGTCGCGTTCCGAGCGGGTGGCCTGTCCGTTTCCGCCGCCCTGGAGCGTGCGCGGGGGCTGGCCGGCGCCACCGACCGGCCGTCCATCTACGGCGCGATCGTCGCCGCCGACGCGCCCGTTGGGCCCCGGGTGCTGCGCAAGCGGACGCTACTCGCGCTCTCGCGCGCGATCGAGGACGAGACGCTGGCGCGGGCGGCGCGACCGGTCGTGTTCGGCGCCTTCCAGCAGGTTCGCAACTACCGCGCCGTCGCGCACCGCTACCGGCGGCTGGCCGAGAACGCGGACGCGGCGGTGGTGTTCGCCGACTTCCCGGGGGCGCGGGAGCGGGGGGGGGGGAGGGGAGGGGTGGGGGCGGCGGGGGGAGGCGGGCTAGGGAAAGAA
>JBPCNM010000374.1:0-17827 GCA_051001255.1 Solirubrobacteraceae bacterium | reverse complement strand
CTCCCGCGGCGCCGCCCTGGGGCGGGCGCGCCGCCGGCGGCGCCCGGACATGCTGCGCATCGGCGGGCGCATCGGACTGTGGCCGTTCGTCGCGATCGCGGCGGCCGTGTTCGCCGGCCTGCTCGTGCTGTGGACGCTCGCCACGGCGAACGCGTGGGTCAAGCCGATCTTCCTGCCGAGCCCCGAAGCCGTGTGGGACCGGCTGGTCGAGCTCGCGCGCGGCGGGGAGCTCTCCGACGACGTCCGCGTCTCGGTCTACCGCATCGCGGTGGGCTTCGCGCTCGCCACGGTCATGGCGATCCCGGTCGGCCTGCTCATCGGCGCCTACCGCTTCTGGGAGGCGGCCATCGAGCCGCTCGTGGACTTCATCCGGTACATGCCGGTCGTCGCGTTCGTGCCGCTGACGATCCTGTGGGCGGGAACCGAGGACACCCAGAAGTTCCTCATCATCTGGATCGGCACGTTCTTCCAGCAGGTCCTGCTGATCATGGACAACGCCAAGCGCGTGCCGCTCGACTTCGTCGACATCGGCCGGACGCTCGGCATGAAGGACCGCGCGATCCTCATGCGGATCATCCTGCCCGCGTCCGCTCCGGGGATCTGGGACTCGATGCGCATCAGCGTCGGGTGGGCGTGGACGTGGCTCGTGCTCGCCGAGCTCGTCGCCGCGACGTCGGGCCTCGGCTACCGGATCACGACCGCCCAGCGCTTCTTCCAGACGGACACGATCGTCGGCTACATCCTCGTGCTCGGCGTGCTCGGGCTCGTGACCGACCAGCTCATGAAGGCGTTCGGGCGGCGGATGTTCCGCTACGCGGAGGAACGGCGGTGAACGACGTGCCGAAGCTCGTGGTACGCGAGCTGCGCAAGGAATTCGACACTCGCAAGGAGCGCGTGGAGGCGCTCGACGACGCGACGCTCGAGCTTGCCGTGAACGAGTTCGTCTCGCTCGTCGGCACGTCGGGCTGCGGCAAGAGCACGCTGCTGTCGATCGTCGCCGGGCTGCAGGAGCCGACCTCGGGCGCCGTCCTCGTCGACGGGCACCCGGTCGACGGCCCCGGCCGCGATCGCGGCGTCGTCCTGCAGAGCTACACGCTGTTCCCGTGGCTCACGGCGCGCGAGAACATCGAGTTCGCGTTGCGCGGCCAGTCGACGAGCGCCGCTGAGCGCCGGTCGGTCGCCGACGAGCAGCTCGCGCTCGTCGGTCTCGAGCGCTTCGCCGACGCGCACCCCAACCAGCTTTCGGGCGGCATGAAGCAGCGCGTCGCGATCGCCCGCGCGCTGTCCTATCGCCCGGAGATCCTGCTCATGGACGAGCCGTTCGGCGCGCTCGACGCGCTGACGCGCCAGCTCATGCAGGAGCTGCTGACGAAGGTCTGGGAGCGCCACCGGTTGACGGTCCTGTTCGTCACCCACGACGTCGAGGAGGCGATCTACGTCTCGGACCGCGTGCTCGTGATGACCAACCGCCCCGGGCGGATCAAGCAGGAGGTCCTCGTCGACCTCCCGCGCCCGCGCTCGTACGACATGCTCGCGTCGCCGCGCTTCGGCGAGCTGTACGGCGAGGTGCTCGAGAGCATCCGCGAGGAGTCGGTCAGCGGCGAGCGCGAGCGCGGGATGGCGGCGTGAACGCCGTCGTCCTCAGCGGCCGGCTCAGCGCGCAGGACGCGGCGGCGATCGGGCACGGCGCGGCGATCGCGCTCGACCCCGTCGCGCTGGCGCGCGTAAGCGACAACCGCGCGGTGCTCGAGCGCATCGTCGCCGAGGGCACGCCGAGCTACGGCATCACCACCGGGTTCGGGGCGCTCGTCTCGGAGCGCATCGCGCCCGAGCTCCACCGCCGGCTGCAGGTCAACCTCCTGCGCAGCCACGCGTGCGGCACCGGCGACGAGCTGCCCGCCGAGGTCGTCCGCGCCGCGATGGCGATCCGCCTCAACGGCCTGCTGCGGGCCCACTCGGGCATCCGCCCGGTCGTGCTCGTGCAGGCGGCGGCGCTGCTGAACGGCGGCTTCGTCCCACAGGTCCCGCGCACGGGCTCGCTCGGTGCGAGCGGCGACCTCGCGCCGTCGGCGCACGCGTTCCTGCCGCTGCTCGGCGAGGGCCGCGTGCGCGCCCCCGACGGGCGCGTCGGCGGCGGGGCCGACGCGCTGCGCGCGCTCGGCCGTGCGCCGCTCGAGCTCGAGGCCAAGGAGGGCCTGGCGCTCATCAACGGCACGCACTTCATGAGCGCGATCGGCGCGCTGCTCACGGTGCGCGTGGGCGCGCTGCTCGATGCGGTCGACCTCGTCGCCGCCGCGACGATCGACGCCCTGCGCGGCGCCACGCCGGCGTTCGACGCCCGCGTACACGCGCTGCGTCCGATCGAGGGCCAGATCCGCAGCGCCGCCAACATCCGCTCGGCGCTGCGCGGCTCCCTGCGGGTGCGCGGCCGCGGCTCGGGCAGCCCGCAGGACGCCTACTCGCTGCGCTGCGCCGCGCAGGTCCACGGTGCCGCGCGCGAGGCGTTCGCGTTCTTCTCCCGGCTCGTCGCCGCCGACCTGAACGCGGTGACCGACAACCCGCTCGTGTTCGACGACCCCGCGGAGATCGTCTCGGCGGGCAACTTCCACGGGCAGAGCCTCGCGCTGGCGTTCGACACGCTGCGCCTCGCGCTCGCCGACCTCGGGTCGATCTCCGAGCGGCGGATCTTCCGGCTCGTCTCGCCCTCGACGAACGGCGGGCTGCCGCCGTTCCTCAGCCCCACCGCGGGCGCGTCGAGCGGCTACATGATCGTCCAGTAAGCGGCCGCCGCGCTCGTCTCCGAGCTGCGTGCGCTGGCGCACGCGGTGAGCGTCGACAGCGTGCCGACGTCCGACAACCAGGAGGACCACGTCTCGATGGGCATGACCGCGGCGCTCATGTCGCTCGACGCGGTCGTCCGGCTCGAGCGCGTCGTGGCCTGCGAGCTGCTGTGCGCCACGCAGGCGCTCGACTGCGACCCGGACACGCCCGGCGCGGCCGTGGCCGCCGCACACGCGGCGGTGCGCGAGCGCGTCCCGCCGCTCGTCGAGGACCGGCCGCCGGCCTACGACCTCGCCGCGATCGAGCCGCTCGTCGCCGGCGGGCACCTCGCCGAGCTGCTGAGACGCGCCGCCGCGCCCGCCGAGGCCGCCGCGTGAGCACGGGCGCCGTGAACCTGGGCGAGCTCGAAGCGCTCTCGCGCGAGGAACTGCCCAGAACGACGTCTCCCTCATTCGCGGGCGGAGCGGGCGACGAGGTCACGCTGGCCGAGAACCGCGACGCGTTCGCGCGGCTGAGCCTCGTGCCGCGTGTCCTGCGCGGACCGGCGGCCCGGACCACGGCGACGACGATCCTCGGGCTCGAGCTCGAGACGCCGGCGCTCGTCGCACCGGTCGCCTACCAGCGCGCCGCGCACCCCGACGGCGAGCTGGCGACCGCGCGCGCCGCCGCCGCCGCGGGCGTCGCGATGTGCCTGTCGTCGCTGTCGACCCACGGGCTCGAGGACGTCGCCGCGGCGGCGGGCCCGGACGCGAAGCTGCTGTTCCAGCTCTACCCCTACCGCGACCGCGGGATGACCGACGACGTCGTGCGCCGCGCGCACGCCGCGGGCTTCCGGGCGCTCGTCGTCACCGTCGACGTCGCGGTCCACGGACTGCGCGAGCGCGAGCTGCGCCACGCCTTCGCGCTGCCCCACGGCTGCACGCTGCCATGCGTCCCGGTCCCCCCCGACCACACCGGGCCGGTGCGCCCGCACGACGTCAGCTCGCTGATGCAGCCGGACCTCTCGTGGCGCGACATCGAGCGCTTCATGGCGCTCACCGACCTCCCGGTCGTGCTCAAGGGCGTGCTGAGCGTCGAGGACGCGCGGATCGCCGCGGACCTCGGCGCGGCGGGCGTCGTCGTCTCCAACCACGGCGGCCGCCAGCTCGACACCACGCCCGCCACGATCGACGTCGTCGGCGTGATCGCCGACGCGGTCGGCGACCGCATCGACGTCCTGCTCGACGGCGGCGTGCGCCGTGGGACCGACGTCGTCAAGGCGCTCGCACTCGGCGCGCGCGCGGTGCTGATCGGGCGGCCCGTGCTGTGGGCGCTGGCCGCCACCGGCCAGGACGGAGTGCGCCACGCGCTCGAACTGCTGAAGGCCGAGATCGCCAACGCGCTCGCACTGGCCGGCTGCGACAGCCCGGCTGAGGCGACGGCCACGCTCGTCCGCCGGACCGCCCGGTGAGCGCACCGCGCACCGTCACCGGGCAGCTCGTGGCCGACCGCTACGACCTCGTGCTGGCCCACGAGCACCTGGCGATCGACATCCGCTGCTGGCTCGACGAGACCCACGACGCCAGCTGCCACCTGCGCGACGAGCGCGTCGACGAGCGCACCGTCGCGGCGGTGCGGACGAACCCCTTCGCATGCCTGGACAACCTCGTCCTCGACGATCCCGAGCGCGTCGCGGCTGAGCTGCGTCCGCTCGCCGCCGCCGGCCGGGTGCTCGTCGTCGACGTCACGCCGGAGAACGTCGGCCGCGACGTCGACGCGCTGTGCGGCATGTCGCGCGCCACGGGCATCGACATCGTCTACGGCTGCGGGCGCTACATCGCCGAGTCGCGGCCCGGCGACGATCCGGCCCTGCCGGCCGAAGCCTACCGCGACGAGCTGCTCGCCCAGTTCGACGGGCCCGGACCGCGACCGGCGGTCATCGGGGAGATCGGCACCGGCGATCCGATCCAGCCGGTCGAGGTGGCCTCGCTGCGCGGCGCCGCGATGGCGCAGGCGCAGCTCGGCGTCGCGCTCTACGTCCACCTGCATCCCTGGGCGCGCCGCGGCCATGAGGCGCTCGACCTCGTCGAGCGGGCCGGCGGCGACCTGTCCAAGGTCGTGCTCTGCCACCTCGATCCGCAGATCCGCGGCGGCCTGGACTACCACCGCGAGCTGATCGAACGCGGGACGACCATCGCCTTCGACATCTGGGGCGACGCGTCCCCCTACGGCCACGTCACGATGCCGTCCGACGACGAGCGCGTCGTCGCGACAGTCGAGCTCGTGGCGAGCGGCCGCGGGCGTTCGCTCGTGCATTCCCAGGACGTCTGCACGAAGACCCAGCTGCGCGCGTTCGGCGGCGCGGGGTACGACCACGTGGCGCGCGTGGTCGCGCCACGGCTCGTCGCCGCCGGGCTCGACGAGGCCGAGGTGCATCGCCAGCTGGCCGGCAACGCCCTGGCCCTCCTGCACGCGACGAGGCGGGAGAGGCCGGCCGCGTAGCGCAGGAGGCGTCACGGCTTCGGCGGCCCGAGTGCTCTCAGCGGGCTGTCGCTGTCGGCTCGGCCTGTCAAATGCGTTCACCCGCTGCCGAGTATCCAGAGGGTGATGCACAACGCCGCAACGGGCCGTTCCGCGCGATCGGCGACCGTTACCGTCCTGTCTCGCTCGCTCCGCTGCGTCGTGTCGCTGTTGGTCGTTGCGCTCGCCGCGAGCGTCGTTCCCGCGAGCGCGCCCGCCGTCTCCGGCACCGACACGCTGTTCACGATCGCGGGCACGTCCCCGGGCTACTCGGGTGAAGGCGGGCAAGCGACGTCGGCGCAGTTGAACGCCCCTTACGGGGTGGCCGTCGATGCAGCCGGCGGCGTCTACGTCGCCGATGAGAACAATCACCGCGTCCGCAGGATCAGCCCGGGCGGGATCATCGACTCCGTCGCCGGCACCGGCGCGGGCGGCTATTCGGGCGACGGCGGGCAGGCGACCTCGGCGCAGCTCAGCCGTCCGCGCGACGTGGAGG
The DNA here is from genome assembly GCA_051001255.1 of Solirubrobacteraceae bacterium. Lineage (GTDB taxonomy): Bacteria > Actinomycetota > Thermoleophilia > Solirubrobacterales > Solirubrobacteraceae > DASQMT01. The sequence goes on along the minus strand of JBPCNM010000374.1, from coordinate 12,051 downwards.
TCGACGCGTCGGGCAACGTCTTCGTAGCCGATTCCTTCAACCATCGCATCCGCAAGATCAGCTCGACGGGAGTCATCACCACGGTGGCGGGGACGGGCGTGAGCGGCTACGCGGGCGACGGCGGCCCGGCGACCGCGGCACGGTTGTCCTTTCCCCGAGGCATTGCATTGGACGCTGACGGCAACCTGCTGATCGCCGACCGGACGAACGCTCGTATCCGGCGCGTCGACGCGAACGGAACCATCACGACGGTCGCGGGCACCGGGCTCGCCGGCTCCTCGGGTGACGGCGGTCCGGCGACGGCTGCTGCGCTCGACTTTCCCAGCGACGTCGCCATCGACAACGCCGGGAACTTCTACGTGGCGGACATGGGGAACGACAAGATCCGCAAGATCGACGCCAACGGCGTGATCACGACGATCGCGGGCACCGGGGTATCCGGCTTCTCGGCCGACGGCCGCCCGGCGGTCGCGGCCCGACTCGACGACCCGGTGCGCGTCGCCGTCGATGCCGCCGCCAACCTGTACATCGCCGACTTCAGCAATCACCGGATTCGCAAGGTCACCCCCGCGGGAGTCATCACTACCGTCGCTGGGACCGGCGTCGCCGGCAGCTCGGGCGACGGCGGCCAGGCAACGTCCGCGCAGGTCAATCTACCCACCGGCCTCGACGTTCGATCCGATGGAAGCCTTGTGTTCACGGACCTCGCCAACTGGTCGTGTCCGAGTGATCCGGAACGCGCTTCCGAGCGCGGCATTCGACACGACGCTGAGGGGCGGGGAGTCGTCACTCACAGTCACGTTCGACGCCTGGGGCTCGAGCGACTCGAACGGCTCGATCGCCAGCTATGAGTGGGAGTTCGGGGACGGCGGGACCGACACCGGCCAGAAGGTGAGCCACACGTACCGCGACGCCGGCACGTTCCTGGCAAGGGTGACGGTCACCGACGAGCTGGGCGCCGCGGCGAGCATGACCCGCAGCGTCACCGTCAGCTCTCCCTCACCGTCGGTGGCCCCGTCGCAGCAAGCGCCTCCACCGTCCGTGCCGGAGCCCGCGCCCGCGCAGCAAGCGCGTCCGGCCGCGCCGAGCGCGATGGCGAGCTGCGGCATCCGGACGGCGACGATCATCGGCACCGAAGGCTCTGACGTCCTCGTCGGAACCACGGGCGTCGATGTCATCGCCGGACTCGGTGGCGACGACGTGCTGCGAGGCCGCGGCGGCAACGACATCCTGTGTGGCGGTCATGGCAAGGACCGGCTCAGCGCCGGGCCAGGAGGCGACTGGCTCAATGGCGGCCCGGGGCGCGACCAGCTCAGCGGCGGACCCGGACGCGACTCGCTCAGCGGCGGACGCGGGAACGACAGGCTGAGCGGCGGACCCGCGCGACTGGCTCAGCGGCGGCCAAGACAACGACCAGCTCAGCGGCGGACCCGGACGCGACTGGCTCAGCGGCGGACGCGGGAACGACAGGCTCGATCGCGAGCCCGACGACTGGCTCGGCGGCAGGCTGACCGACCGGGCACCACCCGGCGCGACGTCACCCGAACGCGCGTAACGCACGCCCGCGCGAACGCGCGACCGGCATCGGGGCGCGGCGTGCTGGGCGCCGCCGTGGCCGAGCGGTTCGTCTGCTCCTCGCGCTACCCGCGGATCTCGAGCTCGGTGCCGTCGCGCGGCGGCAGCAGCGTGGGGTCGATGAACAGGGCGCAGACGTCGACGCTGGCGCAGTCGCAGCACTGCGCGACCTGCAGCCAGGCCTTGACCGCCTCCGCGCGGGCGATGAGCGCGTCGATCTGCGGAAGCTTCGCGGCGGCGAGCTCGCGGACGTGGCGGCCCGCGCGGGCGCTGCGGTTCTCCGGGCCGGTGAGCGGGCGGATCTCCTCGAGCGTGAGGCCTGCGCGCTGGGCGACGTCGACGATCGACAGGCGGTGCAGCACGTCCTCGCGGTAGCGGCGCTGCCCGGCCACGCGTTCGGGCTCGGGCAGGACGCCGACGCGCTCGTAGAACCGGATGTGCGACGTACGCACTCCGGCGCGGTCGGCGACCTGTCCGATCGTGAGCAGCGGCTCGCTGGCGGTGATGGGCATGTCCGAAGGTCCTTGACTTCAAGTCGTGTTCAAGGTGAACAGTAGGGGGCATGTCCTTCCTGCTTGGAGGAGCCGCCTCGTGACCGACCCGCCGATCGCCTGCACGCTCACGCCCGACGGCATGACCGCCCGGATCGCGCTCGTCGACGCCGTCACCGCCGACGGGCTGCTCGACCGCACCGCGACCGCGGCCGGCATGCGAGTGCGCCTGCGCGACACGCCGGACATCGAGCGGCGCATCCGCGAGCTGATCGCCGCCGAATCTGCGTGCTGCGCGTTCCTGGACTTCGAGCTCGGCCGCGAGCGCGGCGACCTGGTGCTCGAGATCAGGGGACCCGCCGACGCGCGTCCGGTGATCGACAGGTTCTTCGCACGCGAGGAGGCCTGACCTCATTGAGACCGCCGGCCGCGGGCCCGCCGCAACCCGGCCCGGCGGCTGCCGGACCAGAGCCGGTCGCCGCCCGCCCACGCCGCGAAGCAGAGGCCGCCGATCGTCCCGGTCACGGTCAGCAGCACGCCGGCCGCCGCCGCGGCCGCCACGCCGTCGCTGCCGAGGATGAGCACCGCCGCTGCGGCGCCGACGCTGGGACCGACCGGGAGCTGACCGAGCGTCACGACCGCGATCAGGACGGCGATGGCGTCCAAGAACGAGGCGTCGACGCCGACCGCATGGAGCAGCAGCCAGTTGCGGAAGATCTGCGAGACGACGGCCACCAGCACCAGGCCGATCACCTGGCTGCCGCCGCGCAGGCTGCGGAGCACCGCCAGGCCGCTCCACAGCTCCCGGCCCTTGCGGAGGGCGAGGTGGCGCAGGCCGGCGCTGGCCAGCGCGATCACAGGGAGGCCGACGAGCGGCAGCCACCACGGCAGGCCGAGCGGGGCGACGAGCGTGAACGAGGCCAGGATGGCCAGCGCCGCCTCGACGGCGAGGATGGGGAACTCCGCGGCGATCAGCGTCGGCACCTGCGGGCTGACGGCGGGCGACGAGCGTCGCAGCGCGGCGATCCGGGCGGCGACTCCGAGATGTCCGTTGAGTACGCTGCCGAGCACCTGCATGCTCGACGCGCGGTAGAGGACGCGCCGCTCGACGGTCCCGCCCGCCGCCTGGATGGTGAGATGCCACGCCTCGCTGCGCACCAGCAGCGCGATGACCTGCAGCAGCACCGTCACCGCGACCACCCACGCCGCGACGCCCGAGACCGCGGCCACGAACTCGTCGCGCCGGCCCGAGAGCAGGAACGCCAGCAGCGCCGCGACTCCGAGCGAGCCGACGACCGTGATCGGCGCGCGGTGGCGGCGACCGAAGCCGCGCAGGCGCGCGGGGAGTTCCGCAGCGCGGGGACGGGCCACGCGCCGCGCGAGCCCGAGCGGCAGGTCAGTCGCTCCCGCGTCGGGCCTTCACGCCGGTGAACTCGACCTCGACGGGTTCGGTGAAGCGCTTCCGGTTGTTCTCGACGTGGACGTTCTCACCGTCGGGATCGCGCCAGACGAGCTCGCCGGGGTCCATCGGCGGGCGGCGGTCTGCGCTCATGGTCTGCACCTCCGGGAGGTCGGGCGGTTTCAAGGCGCTGCTGCGAAGCTCGTGTGCGTGTACCCGGCGCGGTGCCTTCGCGCGCGCGAATCCCGTCCCACGCAGATTCCAAGCGGCCTGATCAGCCTTCGATCACGTCGGGCGAGAGCTCATCCAGCGCGCCGAGCACCACGTCCGCGGCCGCGAGCGCCTCGGCGCCGGGCGGGAACTCGTGGTTCGGGATCGCGATCACGCGCAGGCCTGCCGCCCGTGCGGCGAGGATGCCGTTGTTGGAGTCCTCGATGCCGGCGGCGTTCGCCGGCTCGACGCCGAGCCGCCGCGCCGCCTCCAGGAACACGTCCGGTGCCGGCTTGCCCCGAGCCACCTCCTCCGATGAGACCCAGGTTGCGAACACGGAGTCCCAGCCGGAGCTCTCCATCACCCGCTCGATGACCTCCCGGTTGGAGGAAGACGCGAGCCCCAGCGGCCAGCGCGCCGCGATGCGCTCGACCGCCGCCTCCGCGCCCTGCAGCAGCGGCAGCCGCTCCTCGTAGAGCTCCAGCACGTGTGCGACGACGCGATCGGAGATCGCGGCCGGCTCGAGCGGGACGCCCAGCGTCTCTTTGACATAGCGCGACCACTCGGGCGAGCTCATGCCGAGCATCGCCTCCGTCGCCCCGGCGGGCCAATCGGAGCCGTGCTCGGCGACGAGCGCCTTGCGGCCGCCGTCCCAGGCGGACTCCGAGTCGAGCAGGAGGCCGTCGAGGTCGAATATCACGGCCTGGATCAAGCGGGGGACCAGGGAATCGAACCCCAATCTGCGGTTTTGGAGACCGCCGTCGTCGCCGTTAGACCAGTCCCCCGAGGCGCGTCGCTGCGCGATTGTAGCCGTTCCGTCCCCCGCGTGCACGAACATAAGTTCGTGTCTTCCCAGCGCGACAGCGTGGCGATCCTCGACGGCTTCATCGGACCGAAGACGTAGCCGCGGCGGCGGGCGGCGGCGCGGCCTCGCGGCCCCGCGGGGCGCGCGTGATCAGGTAGACGCTGAAGAGGATCACGGCACCGCCGGCGAGCGTCGAGACGTGGATCGCCTCCCCCAGGAACAGCGCGCCCCACAGCACGCCGAACACGGGCACGACGAAGATGACCGTCATGCCGCCGGTCGGCCCCAGCTCGGCGAGCAGCCGGAAGTACAGGAGATAGGCGACGCCGGTGGAGGCAAGCGCCAGCGCGAGCAAGCAGGCGACGTCGACCGCGTCCGGCGTCGCGCGCACCGGCACGAACGGGATGAGCGGGAGCAGCACCAGCGCGGCCGCGAGCTGCTGGCCGATCGCCATCGCCAGCGGCGGCTCGCCGGCGAAGCGCAGCCGCACCAGGTTCGCGCCGATGCCGTAGGCGAACGCGGCGGCCAGGCAGGCGAGCACCGCCAGCACGAACGGCAGGTCGATCGTGAACGGCGAGAGCCCGACCACGAGCGTGACGCCCACCACGCCGAGCACGAGCCCGACCATCGCGGCGTGCGTCACCCGCTGGCGCAGCCAGACGGCACCGACGACAGCCCCGCACATCGGCGCCATCGCATTGAGGACCGCCGCGAGCGACGCCTCGATCTCCAGCTCGGCCGCCGCAAGCAGCGAGAACGGCAGCGCCGCGTTGATCGCGCCGAGCAGGAGGTAGTCGCGCCAGCGCTGCCGCAGTGCCGGCCGTGTCCCGAGCGCCGCGGCGTACGCCAGCAGCGCGACGCCCGCGATCGCCACCCGGGCGTCGGCGAGCACCACGGGGCCGAACGCGGGCACCGCCACGCGCATGAACAGGAACGAAGCGCCCCACAGCGCGGCGAGCACGAGCAGCATCGCGATCTGGCGCGGTGTCATGACGGCAGAACGGCGCGAAACGGGAGGGCGTGAGGTGCCATGGCGGCAATAACGGTTACGCACGATCGGTCGCCGTGCGAATGCGGATCCGGCATACTTGTCGCCGATGACCGAGGCGCAGCTGCGTGTGCTCGTCACCGTCGCCGACACCGGGGGCTTCTCCCCCGCCGCCGCGCGCCTGTCGATGAGCCAGCCGGGCGTGAGCCGCGCCGTCGCGGCGCTCGAGACCGAGCTGGGCACGCCGCTGCTGCTCCGGCGCAACGGCCGCGCGGCGCCCACTCCCGCCGGCGAGCGCGTGCTGGGGCATGCACGCGAGATGCTGGCCCGCGCCGAGGCGATCCGCCAGGAGGCCGCCGCCGGCGGCGGGCGCTACGCCGGACGCGTGCGCTTCGGCAGCTTCGCGAGCGTCTCGGCGCATCTGCTGCCTCGGATCCTCGCCGCGCTCCGGGTACGCCACCCCGGCGTGGAGGTCGCGCTGTTCGAGGGCCACGACGAGGAGGTGCTCCGCTGGGTGCGCGAGCGCGCGGTCGACGTCGCCGTCGTCGCACGCGCGGTGCCGGATCTCGAGCTGCGCTCGCTCGCCAGCGACCAGCTCGTCGCGGTGCTGCGGGCCGATCACCCGCTCGCCGCGGAGCCGTCGACGACGCTAGAGGCGCTCGCCGCCGAGCCGTTCGTGCTGTCGCGCGGGGGCTGCGAGCGGCTCATCCTCGAGGCGTTCGCCGCTGCCGGTCACGCGCCGCGGGTCGCGTTCGAGGTGCAGGAGATCTCCACGATCGTGGCGATGGTCGCGGAGGGCCTCGGCGTCAGCGTCGTGCCGGAGCTGGCCGCCGCCGGCGTGCCGGCGCGGGTGACGCTGCGACCGCTCGCGCCGCGCGTCGAGCGCCGGCTCGCGCTCGCCGTGCCCTCGCTCGCGGAGGCCCCGCCGGCCGTGCACGCACTGCTCGACGTAGCCGAACTCCTGCGTCAGGAGGTAGACAACCGAGGTTCTGGCATGCCATAATCATTGTCATGCCCAGGCTCAGCCGCCGCCGACTCCTTGCCGCCTCGGTCCCCGCTCTGGGCGGGGCGGCCGCGGCGCTGCACTCGGCGGTCCCGCCTCACCACCCCTGGGGCGGGGAGGCGCAGGCCGCCGGGCCGGCGCACGCCCACGGCGGCCACGGCGCCGGCGGGCACGCGGACTTCCGCGACGGACGCACCGTCGACCACCGCGCCAACGGCTTCGACCCGCACGAGATCCTGCGCGACTTCGACCGGGGAACGACCCGGCGCCTGGCAAGCGGCCAGGTGCTGCGCGAGTGGGAGCTGTTCGCCGCCGACAAGGAGATCGAGGTCGCGCCGGGCGTGAGGTTCGCCGCCTGGACCTACAACGGGCGCATCCCCGGCCCGACGCTGCGCTGCCGCGAGGGCGAGCGGCTGCGGATCACGTTCGTCAACGGCTCCGAGCACCCGCACACGATCCATTTCCACGGCATCCACCCGGCCGACATGGACGGCGTGCCCGGGCTCGGGGCGGGCGAGATCGCGCCCGGCGGCCGCACCGTCTACGAGTTCGACGCCCACCCTGCGGGCCTGCACCTCTATCACTGCCACGTGCGCCCGCTGGCCGAGCACATCGCCAAGGGCTTGTACGGCGCGTTCATCGTCGACCCGGCGGACGGCCGCGCCGAAGCCGACGAGCTCGTGATGGTGATGAACGGGTTCGACACGAACTTCGACCGCGCCAACGAGGTCTACGCCGCGAACACGATCGGGTTCGCCTACATGCAGCGGCCGATCGCGGTGCGGCGCGACGAGCTGGTTCGCGTCTACCTCGTCAACGTGCTCGAATACGACCTGATCAACTCGTTCCACCTGCACGGCAACCTGTTCGACTACTTCCCGACCGGGACAGGCAGGACGCCGTCGGAGCTGACCGACACGGTGATGCTGTGCCAGGGCCAGCGCGGGATCCTCGAGTGGCGCTTCCCGACTTCCGGGAAGTTCATGTTCCACGCGCACCAGTCCGAGTTCACCGAGCTGGGCTGGCAGGGGTTCTTCGAGGTCGCGTGATGGAGGGCCGCGCCGCGACCGAACGCGACCTGCGCACTCGCGGGCTCCCGGCCTGGCTGCTCGGCGTCGTGCCGCTGGCGCTGATCGTCGCGGCCGTCGGCGCGTTCGCCGCGCTGGGGGGGCCGGGCCTGGGCGAGCGGCGCGGCCCGCCGGCGGAGGAGCTCGCCGTCGAGAAGACCGTACTCCGGCCCGGGACGATCGAGCTGACCGTGCGCAACGACGGACCCGACGCCATCAGCATCGCGCAGGCGCAGGTCAACGACGCATTCGTGCAGTTCTCCGGCGCGGAGACGCCGATCGGCCGGCTCGGCACGGCGACGGTCCGGCTGCGGCAGCCGTGGATCGAGGGCGAGGCGTACGAGGTGGCGCTGCTCACGTCGTCCGGCGGAACGATCGCGCACGCGATCGACGTCGCGGTCGAGACGCCCACGCCCGACCTCTCGTTCTTCGGGCTGATGGCGCTGCTGGGGATCTACGTGGGCGTCATCCCGGTCGCGCTCGGGATGCTCTGGCTGCCGTGGGTCCGCCGCATCCCGGCCGGATGGCTGCGCGGCGTGATGGCGCTCACCGTCGGGCTGCTGGCGTTCCTCGCGATCGACGCGACCCTCGAGGGCTTCGAGCTGGCGGGCGCGGGCTCGCAGGCGTTCGGCGGCGCTGCCCTCGTGCTGGTCGGCGCGGTCGTCGCGTTCCTGACGCTGACCGGTGTGACGGCGTGGCTGGAGCAGCGCCGCCGGGCGGCTCGCGAGGCGGGCGCGTCGGGCGGCCGGCTCGCGCTGCTCGTCGCGGTCGGCATCGGGCTCCACAACCTCGGCGAGGGCGTCGCGATCGGCTCGGCCTACTCCGCCGGCGCGTTGGCGCTCGGCGCGTTCCTCGTCGTCGGTTTCGCGCTGCACAACACGACCGAGGGCCTGGCGATCGTCGCGCCGGTCGCTCACCTGCGCCCGTCGCTCGGGCGCCTTGCCCTGCTCGGCCTCGTCGCCGGCGCACCCGCCGTGCTCGGCGCCTGGATCGGCGCCGCGGCGTTCAACCCCAGCCTGGCGGCGTTCCTGTTCGGCTTCGGCGCGGGCGCGATCGTCCAGGTCATCGTGCAGCTCGCGCCCTCGCTGCGCGACGGCGACGGCCGAACGCTGCATCCCGTCGCCGTCACCGGCCTGCTGGCCGGGATGGCGCTGATGTTCGCGACCGGCCTCCTCGTCAGCGTCTAGTGGTTCCTCCCAAGCGCTAGGGCATCGGTCGCGCCGAGATCTTCCAGCTGACCTGCCCCGACGCCGGGACGGTCACGTAGCGCCGGAAGCCACGCAGGGCCGCGTAGGAAGAGACGTAAGTGAGCCCGTTCTCGAGCAAGGAGGGGGTCTCCGACAGCCGTGACTGCGCCGTCGGGGTCTGCAGCACCGCGGCCTCCTCCGTGGCCTCCGTCCAGCCTTCGGGCAGGAAGTCCTGGTAGCGCAGCTGGCTGCCCGGCGGTGCCGTCACCGTCACCGTCACGCCGCGGCGCGCGGGCTTGTAGCGGAACTCGATATCGCGCATGACCCACACCTTGTCCTCGGTCCGGAACCCGCCGCGCACGACGACCTCGCCGGTCTCGGATTCGACTGAGAAGCGCTCCCCCTGCGGGAACGCCAGCCCAGCCGGCGTGACGAGCGTCGGGCCGCCGCTGTCGAGCCCCTGACCCTCGTTGAACGGCCGCGGCGGCTGGACGTCGACCCAGCGGTCGCGCTTGCGGACCTTGAGCGAGAGCAGGCCGAAGTCGTAGCGGAGGTCGTCGACCACCTTCGGGCCGACGGCGTGCACCGCGAACCACACGCCGCCGCGCCGGACGACGGCCAGGTGCGCGCGATCCGGGTCGACGAACGATCCGCCGCGTGCGAGCGGAAGCGGCACAGGCTCGACGCCCTCCGCCGCGCGCGCCTCCTCGCTCCCCCACTCCAGGAACACCGCGGTGAGGCCGTTGAACGTCATCACCCGCGCGTAGTGCTCGAGCCCGTCGGCCGACAGGTCGCCGTACCCGAGGCGGGGCACGATCGGCATCAGCCCCTCGTGGAACTTGTGGAGTCGCCGCAACCGGTCCACGGAGCGCATCGCCAGCGTCGCGCACATGCCCGCACTGCGCGGATGCGACCGCTGGAACATGTCGGCGCAGGCTTCCCCGGCGTAGGCTGTCGCGCCCAGGGCCCAGGACTCGCCCTGCGCACGTCCCATGTACGCGATGTCGCCGTCGGGCGCCATGAACGAGGCGCCGGCGAGCATCGCGTGGCGGAAGTTCTCGCGCGCGGCCGGTGGCGCCTCGTCGCCGAGCACGCGCAGCGCCCGCGCAAGCGCCGCGACCGACATCGCGTGGTAGGCGAGCGGGTAGGTCGGCTCGTCGGCCAGGAGCCCGAGCTCGCCGATCGTGCCGCCGCGGCCGCGGGCCTCACCCTTGCGCCCGATCGCGTTCGCGAGATCGCGCTCCAGCACCGAGATCGCGGCCGCCTTCGCGCGCTTCGGATCTGCGAGCAGCGACGCCTCCGAGGCAGGCTCGAGTCCCGTGTCCAGCAGCAGGAGATTCGCCGCGGCGTCGACGATCTTGTAGTTGTTCCAGCACGTCGGCGAGGCGAAGCAGTTCTGCGCGGCCTCGCCCACCTGCGCGAACTCCCAGCGCTCGAGGTACTCCTGCGGCGCCTGCTTGCGGCGCTCCCAGTCGGGATCGCCGGACAGGTTGCGCTCGGCCCACCGGTACGCCGAGGCGACCGCGAAGAGCTCGAGCGGGTTGCCCGGGGCGTCGTCGTTGGCGGCGCGGCTCGTGTTCTCCTCCAGCGCCGCGAGCCCCGCGCGGAGCATCCGGCGGTCGTCGCGCCGCGCGCCGTCGCGGATCAGCGCCTCGGCCAGCATGGCCGGCCCGTAGCCGTGACCGGCGCCGCCGGTGATGGGATCGACGAACAGCCCGGACTCCGAGCGACGCTTCACCCACGGCTTGCCGATGCGGCCGGCCAGATCGGCCATCGCCTTGCTCGCTTCGAGCTGCGCCGGGACCTGCTCGGGTCCGTCGTCGCGCGCCCCGCTCGTCACGCCCGCGCCCTTGAGCACGAAGACCTCGACGGCGACCAGCGCCGCGACCAGCGCCATGCCGGCGGCGAGGCGGCGGCGCCGGACCCGCGCCGATGCGGGCCGGCGCAAGCGCGCCCGCGCGGAGTCGGCGACTCCCGCCAGCAACGTCAAGAAGTCACCCACGATGCGCTTCACTGGACACTCAGGGTACGGCGCCGCGCGGCGCTTGCCGACGAAGTCATGCGGGCGGAGGGACTTGAACCCCCAAGCCTTGCGGCACCAGGACCTAAACCTGGCGTGTTTGCCAATTTCACCACGCCCGCTGATCCCGCCCGGGCAGCGCGCGGGCGGCCAGGGGATTGTATGGTCGCTCGACGATGGCGGAACCCGACGTCGCTGTCGAGCGCCCGAACCGGGAGAAGGCATCGTCCAAGGCCACCCGGGCGGTCGTCGTGCTGCTCCTGCTCGCCTCGGCGTCCCTGATGATCGTGATCTCGGTCGGCGCGTGGGAGGCGCTGGTCGGCGCCAAGCCGCTGCAGGTGATCTACATCGTGCTCTACGTCGGCATGGCCTTCCTCGTGGCGCGCTGGAGCCGGGGCGCGCTGCCGCTCGCCGCCGCGCTTGCGATCGTGCTGTTCATCTTCGCCGCGGTGTCGGCGCCCGGCTGGTTCGCGCGCGACAAGGAAGGCTTGACCGACCCGGCGATCGCCGCCGAAGCGGTCGGGCTGCTCACGGCGCTGCTCATGCCGCTTCAGCTGCTGCTGATCGCGTTCGCGATGCGCGGCTTCCAGCAGGCCTGGAACGTCGAGGTCGAGCAGCCGCCCCGTGGCGACACGGCCGCCGCCACCGCTTAGAGCCCACCCATATCATGTGTCGCTTCCGGCCCGGGTGGTGGAACTGGTCAGACACGATGGCCTCAAAAGCCATTGGCCCTTCGTGGCCGTGCGGGTTCGAGTCCCGCCCCGGGTATCCCGCTCAGAACGGCATCTTGCCGCGGCCCTTGCGGCCGCTGCTCCCGCTCTTGGAGATCGCCTTCTGGCTCGAGCGGAACGGCTTGCTGAGCCAATGGCCGAGCTTGCCCGGGGCCTTGTCGGTCACCTTCGTCGGCGCGCCGGCCACCTTGTGACCGCCACGCTCCGGATGGCGCGAGAGGCGCGGAAAGAGGAACGCGAGGATCAACAGCAGGACGCAGAAGGCGGCGACGGCGGCGATGGTCATGATTCCGGCCTACCCCAGCCGTCGACCGATCAGTCCGTCACGAGCGCGAGCAGCTCGTCGGCCAGCCCCGGTGGCGCGACGAGCATGCCGCTCGCGGCCGGCGGCGCCGGTGCGAGCTCGAGCACCGCCAGCCCGGCGCGTGCGCAGATCAGCGCGCCGGCCGCGACGTCCCAGTGGTGGACGCCGCGCTCGTAGTAGGCGTCGTAGCGCCCCGCGGCCGTCCAGGTCAGGTCGAGCGCCGCGGCGCCGAGCCGGCGCACGTCGCGCACGCGCGGCAGCAGGCGTGCGA
>JBPCNM010000373.1:0-6693 GCA_051001255.1 Solirubrobacteraceae bacterium | reverse complement strand
GGCCAGCACCGCGCGGCCGATGACCTCTCCGCCCGGTTCGGGCGACGCGACCGCCGGCTCGATCGCCGGCGGCTCAAAGCCGCGGGCCGGGGCCGACAACGCGGCGCGGGCGCCGCTCTCCCAGGACAGCCAGAGCTCGTCGGGCGCCGGGTCCATGAGCGCCGCGGGCACGAGGTACGTACCGCGGAAGACCGCCGGGTCGCGGCCGAAGCGCGCGTCGGGCAGCGACTCGAAGCGCCGCGCCTCCTCCCCGCGCCGCAGGCTCAGCGCCGGCAGCTCCGCCTCGCGTCGCGCGAAATCGGTCCAGCGGGCGCGCACGCGGACCAGCCCGGCGTCGCCGCCCGACGGAAGCCACTCGATCGCATCGACGGCGAGGCCCTCGAGCGCTGCGGAAGAACCCCACTCGGCCACTGACGGTGGATCCTCCCACACCCGGCGGCGGCCCCACCGCACGGATGCACTACGGCGTCATCGGTGCAGCGCCGGACGCTTCGCCGCCGCCAGCGCGACCCCGAGGACGACCAGCGCCAGCCCGCCGGCCAGCACCGGCTTGGGCGTCATGGCCGCGCCGTACTTGCGGCGCAGGAACCACTTCGCGCCCTTCCACGTGACGATGCCGAGCAGCTTGTAACCCATGGCCGAAGCCTACCCCTGCTCGCCGGAGTGCAGGCGCTGGGCCATGCGCGACTGCAGCGACCAGATCTCGATGAAGCCCGGCGAGGCCTGCTGGGAGAAGAGGCCGCCGGACTCGGCGAACGTCGCGAGCTGCGCGTCGTAGACCGCGTTGACGCTCGCGCGCGTGACGACACGGACGTGGCCCTTGTAGAGCTTGAGCCCGATCGTGCCCGTGACCCTTGCGTTCACATGGTCGACGTAGGCTTCGATGTCCTCGCGCAGCGGCTCCCACCACAGGCCGGCGTAGACGAGGTACGCCCACTTCTGGTCGAGCCGCGGCTTGAACTGGTTCTGGTGGATCGTGCCCGTCAGCCGCTCGAGCTCCTTGTGCGCCGCCAAGATGATCGCGGCGGCGGGCACCTCGTAGATGTCGCGCACCTTCAGGCCGACGATCCGGTCCTCGATGTGGTCGAGGATCCCGATCCCGTGGCGCATGCCGATCTCGGCGGTCTTCTCGATCAGCTCGACCAGCCCGAGGCGCTCGCCGTCGAGCGCCACCGGCGCGCCGGCCTCGAACTCGATCTCGACGACCTGCGCCTCGTCGGGCGCGAGCTCCGGCCGCGTGACGAGCTGGAAGACGTCGTCGTCCGGGGCATGGGCGAGGTCCTCGATCCACTTGCCCTCCGACGAGCGGCCCCACAGGTTGTCGTCGATCGAGTACGGCGCGCTCTCCGTGCCGCCCTTGACCGGGATGCCGTGCTTGCGCGCATAGGCGATCTCCTCGTCGCGGCCCATCGCCCACGAGCGCACGGGCGCGATCACCTTGAGCTCGGGAGCGAGCGTGGCGACCGTCCCCTCGATCCGGACCTGGTCGTTGCCCTTGCCAGTGCAGCCGTGAGCGATCGTGTCGCAGCCGGTCCTGCGGGCGTACTCGACGGCGAGCTTGGCGATCAGCGGCCGGCCCAGCGCGGTGAACAGCGGGTAGCCGTCGCCGTAGTCTGCGTTCGCCTTGATCGCGGGGAGCACGTACTCGGCGGCGAACTCCGCGCGCGCGTCGACGACGTGGCAGTCGAGCGCGCCGAGCCGCATCGCCTTGCCCTTGACGACCTCGTAGTCCTCCCCTGGCTGCCCGAGATTGACGGTGAGCGCGACGACCTCGGCCTCGTACTCGTCCTGGATCCACTTGAGCATCACGCTGGTGTCCAGGCCGCCCGAGTAGAGCAGCAGGACGCGGGAGACCTCGTCGGGCGTGGCGAGGTATGAGGCCACGCGCGTGGCCGACGGGTCGGCGATGCGGTGGACTTCGGTGGCGGGATCGCGTGGCTGCTCGGTCATGTGGAGCGGCAGAATACGAGACCAGGCCGGGAGCCGGGATGCGAGGCGGGGTGCACGTCACCGACAGCGGCCCGGTCCTCGAGCCGGTGGCGCGCGCTCGCGGTCACGACGTCTCGGGCCGCGTGAGCACCTCGAGGCGCTCGTCGACGAGGCTCGCCAGGAGCGGCTCGAGGTCGATGTCGAGGTGCTCGACGAGCCGCTGCCCGATGATGCGCATCTCGTTGTCGTCCAAACGCCCGACCGCGCGAGGGAGCACGGCTTTGGCGTGGATTCGGACGAGCGCGTTGAGGTCGATCGCCATCTCCCTCGACAGGCCGTACCTTCGATGGACGGACGGGTAGGGAGCCGTCCGTGCCGCGCTCCACGGATGGCGCAGGCCTTCACGCCGAGTCCCCGAAGGCCGCAGTGCCCGCGCCCGCCACGTCTAGATTGTGGAGGGCATGAGCTCCCCTCCCACCACCCCGCAGGAGCGCGAACTGCTCGCGGCGGCGCGCGGCGGCGACGAGGACGCCTACCGCCGCCTTGTCGAGCCGCGCCATGCCGAGCTCCACGCGCACTGCTACCGGATGCTCGGCTCGGTCCACGACGCCGAGGACGCCCTGCAGGACGCGCTCCTGCGCGCGTGGCGCGGACTGCCCCGGTTCGAGGGCCGCAGCTCGCTGCGCTCATGGCTGTACCGGATCGCGACCAACACGTGCCTCGACGCGGTCGCGCGCCGGCCCCAGCGGATGCTCCCGATCGACCACGCCCCGGCCGCCGACCCCCACCAGGGCCCCGGCGCGCCGCTCGTCGAATCGGTCTGGGTGGAGCCCTACGCGGACGCGCAGCTGGGCCTCGCGGACGGGTTCGCAGCGCCCGACGCGCGCTACGAGCAGCGCGAGGGCGTCGAGCTCGCGTTCGTCGCCGCGCTCCAGCACCTGCCGGCCAGGCAGCGTGCCGCGCTGATCCTGCGCGAGGTGCTCGGCTTCTCCGCCCGCGAGGTGGCCGAGCTGCTCGATACGTCGGTCGCTTCCGTCACCAGCGCCCTGCAGCGAGCCCGCGAGACGGTGGACGAGCGGGTGCCCGAGCGCAGCCAGCAGGCCACCCTCCGGGCGCTCGGCGACGAGCGGCTCCGCGCGATCGTGCGGGACTACACGGACGCGATGCAGCGCGGCGACGTCGACGCCGTCGTCACCATGCTGGCCGAGGAGGCCGCGTGGTCGATGCCGCCGATGCCCGGCTGGTACCGCGGGCGCGAGGCGATCGTCGCGTTCCTGACCGAGTACCCGCTGCGCGAGCGGTGGCGCCACGTTCCGACCCGGGCGAACGGGCAGCTGGCGGTGGGCTGCTACATGTGGGATCCCGAGCGGGAGCGCTACGTCGCCGCCGTGCTCGACGTGCTCACGCTGCACGGCGCGCGGATAGGCGCGGTCACGGGGTTCGTGAGCCCGTGGGTCTTCAGGCGCTTCGGCGAGGCGACCGGGGTCATGACGCCCGAGGCGTTCAGGCGCTTCGGGCTGCCCGATCAGCTCCCGGCGTAGCGGGTCCCCGGTGCGCGTCAGAGCTGATCGCTGCTCGGGCACGTTCAGGCGGTCGCCAGCTCGTCGAGGCGGCGGGTCAGGTATCGACGCTCCGCGTCGGTGGCCACGAGGACGAGCGCCTCGCGGTAGCTCGCGGCGGCTTCTCTGTGGCGGCCGAGCCGGCGCAGCAGGTCGGCGTGGGTGGCGGGCAGCAGGTGGTAGCCGGCGAGCGTGCCGGACGCTTCCAGCGCCTGCACGAGCGCCAACCCGGCTTCGGGGCCGTCGGCCATCGCCACCGCGACCGCCCGGTTGAGCTCGACAACCCCGGACGGCACCATTCGCGCGAGCGGGTCGTAGAGCTCGGCGATTGCGGCCCAGTCGGTCGCGGCGGCCCGCGACGCGGTGGCGTGGCGGGCGGCGATGGCGGCCTGGAGTTGGTAGGGACCGGGTGAGCCGCGTCGCTGGGCCGCGTCGAGAGTCTCGACGGCCTCGTTGATGGTGTCGTGGTCCCAGCGGGAGCAGCACCGCGTCGTCCCGTACCCGCGCGGTCGTAGCGTCAGCGGCGGGTCGCAGACGATCGCCGGACTTGCGCACCGCGCGGCCCTCCATCTCCTGAACCCAGGCGGCGGTCTCGGTGTCCACGCCTTCCGGAGGGCTGAAGGTCTCGTCGTGGCAGATCATCAGCATGTAGTCCATGTGATTCCTTCTCGTTGGGTGATGTCAACAAGACGACGAACGAGAACCGGCCAGATGGACACGACCCCGACCCGGCGGTCGCTCCTCCCTCCATCCAACGTCGGCTGGTACGTTGCTGGCGTGGCTCTGGCGCCGCGGCGCGACCGGCGAACCGAGGCGGACCCGTGACATGGATCGAGGGCGCGCTCGTCGTAGTGGCCGGCATGGGCGCGGGCGTCATCAACACCGTCGTCGGCTCGGGTACCCTCATCACGTTTCCGGTGCTCCTGTCGACGGGACTCCCGCCCCTCGCCGCCAACGTGGCCAACAACGTCGGTCTCGCCCCCGGCTCGATCAGCGGAGCCGTCGGCTATCGCAAGGAGCTCTCCGGCACGACGAGCCGCGTCGTGCGCTTCTCGATTGCCGCGCTGCTGGGCGGGGCCGCCGGGGCACTGCTGCTGGTGGTGGTGCCGCCCGGCGTCTTTCGCATCGTCGCTCCCGTCCTGATCGCCCTCGCCATCTTGCTCGTGCTGGCCGAGGCGTGGCTGGGGCGACGCCTGGCTGCGTGGCGCCAGGCCGCCTCGCCGCACGGAAGCCCGACCATGATCGCCGCGGTCTTCTCGACGAGTGTCTACGGCGGCTACTTCGGCGCCGGCCAAGGGGTGATCCTGCTGGCCGTCATGGGGCTGCTCCTGGCCGAGTCGCTGCAACAGGTCAACGCCCTCAAGAACGTGCTGCAAGCAGTGGACAACGTCGCCTCCGCACTCCTGTTCATCGCCGTGACGCAAGTGGAATGGCTTGCGGTCGCGCTGCTCGCCGGCGGCGCAGTCGCTGGAGGCCAGATCGGTGCCCGGGTCGGCCGGCGCCTGCCCCAATCGATGCTCCGCGCAGCCATCGTCGTCATCGGCATCGCGGGCATCGCCCAGCTCGTCGCCTGAGCTCGAGGAAGGACGGCGCCGCCGGGCAGGTTCAAGGGCGCTGCCAGTGCCGCGGCAGCTTGACCACCGTGACGAAGAACTCGTCGATCTGGCGGACGACCTCGATGAAGCGCTCGAAGTCGACCGGCTTGGTCACGTAGGCGTTGGCGTGCAGCTTGTAGGAGCGCAGCACGTCCTCCTCGGCCTTGGAGGTCGTGAGCACGACGACCGGGATGTGCCGCAGCGCCTCGTCGGCCTTGATCTCCCCGAGCACCTCGCGGCCGTCCTTGCGCGGCAGGTTGAGGTCGAGCAGCACGAGGTCGGGCTGCGGCGCGTCGGCGTACCGGCCCTCGCGGCGCAGGAACGCGAGCGCCTCGACGCCGTCCGACACGGTGTGCAGCCGGTTGTGGACCTTGTTGTCGGCGAACGCCTCCTCGATCAGCAGGACGTCGCCGGGATCGTCCTCGACCAGGAGGACGTCGACGATCTCGACGTGCTCGGGCGTGCTCATGCTGCGAGCTCCTCCTGCAATTCGTGGGCGGGGAGCGTGAAGTCGAAGCGGGCGCCGCGGCCCGCCTCCGCGGGGACGAGCCAGATCCGCCCTCCGTGGTACTCGATGATCTTGCGGCACATCGCCAGGCCGATCCCGGTGCCCTCATAGGCCTCACGCGTGTGCAGGCGCTGGAAGATGACGAAGATGCGCTCGCCGTACTGGTCCTCGACGCCGATGCCGTTGTCGGTGCACTCGAAGCGCCAGAAGCGCGCGTCACGCTCGGCCTCGATCCACACGCGCGGCGGCGCGTCGGCGCGGAACTTGATCGCGTTGGCGATCAGGTTCTGGAACACGGCCGCGAGCAGGCCGGCGTCCCCGGTCACGGTCGGCAGCCCGTTCGCGGACACCTCGGCGCCGGTCTCCTGCAGCGCCGCCGCCAGCCGCGCCCGGGCCTCCGCCACCAGCTCGTTGGTGTCGACCGGCTCTTGCTTGGCGTCGAGCCGGCCGACGCGCGAGAACTCGAGCAGGTCGTTGATCAGCTCCTGCATGCGCTTGGCGCCGTCGACGGCGAACGCGATGTAGCGGTCGGCGCGCTCGTCGAGCTCGCCCTTGTACCGGCGCTCGAGCATCTGCGTGAAGCTCGCCACCTTGCGCAGCGGCTCCTGCAGGTCGTGCGACGCGACGTACGCGAACTGCTCGAGCTCCTCGTTGGAGCGCCGCAGCTCGCCCGCCTGCCCGATCAGGGCGAGCTCGGCATCGCGCAGCGCCGCGATCTCGGCCACGATCCGCTCGCGCATCCCCTCCACGTCGCGTCCCAGCTGCGCCACGTCGCGCGGGCCGGACGGCTCGAGCGCGTGCTCGAAGTCGCCCCGGGCCACCGTGCGCACGCCGCGGGCGAGGCGGCCAAGCGGGGCGATGACCATGCGACGCAGCGCGAGCGCGGCGGCGAGCAGCGAGAGCAGCACGAGCACCCCCGCGCCGACGAACATCGCCGTCGCGAAGCGCGCCGTGCTCTCGAGCTGTGCGCGGGCCTGCACCCGGGCCGCCCGCAGGTCGCGCTGCTCCGCGGCGAGCGCGCCGCGCAGCAGCTCCACGTGGAAGGTGTCATCGCCGGTGCCGCCGAAGATGCCGCCGGCCGAGGTTTCGGAGCGCTTCTCCT
>JBPCNM010000372.1:0-4417 GCA_051001255.1 Solirubrobacteraceae bacterium | reverse complement strand
GGCTCGATGCCACCCTCGGCACCGTCGGCTACCACGTGCGCACGCTGCACGACTCCGGGCTCATCGAGCTGGTGAAGACCACTCAGGTCCGCGGCGCGATCGCCCACCACTACCGTGCGCGCATGCGGCCGCGCGTGTCCGACGAGGCGTGGGCATCGGCAGCGCCGATCGTCAAGCAGGCGGCCGTCGGCGCGGCGCTGCAGACCGTCGACGAGTACGCCCGCGCGTCCGCTGCCGCCGGCGGCTTCGATCGCGGCGAGGCGCACCTCAGCCGCACGTGCCTGCGCCTGGACTCCAAGGGCTGGCAGCAGGCGGGGAAGGCGTGCGAGAAGCTGCTCGGCGAGCTCGCCAGGATCGAGGATGCGGCGAGCAGGCGCATCGCCAAGGACCTGCCCGTCGACGGAGCGTCCGATGCGGCGCTCGTGCTGCTGCTGTTCGAGGCCGTCAAGCTCAGCCAGCCGGACTCCGACGCTCCCGCCGGTCGCCCCAAGAGCGCGCGCCGCCGGCGCGCCGCCGCCGACGTCCCGGCCGCCTGAGCCTGGATCCACTGGGAAGGGGCCGCTGGCATGATCTGAGCGATGAGCTCGCGGCCACCCGTCGCCGATCGGCCGATCTCGGGCGATCCCCTGATCGGGGATCTGCGCCGCGCCGGGCTCCTGCCGCTCTTGGTGCTCCACTACATCGCGGACGAGCCCTGCTACGGCAACCAGCTGATGGAGCGCATCGCGGCGCTGACCGGTGGGGCGCTCGCCGTCAATCCCAACACGATGTACCCGCTGCTGCGCTCGCTCGAGGCGCAAGGGCTCGCCGCCGGCGAGTGGGAGCACCCCGAGCGGCGCTCCCGGCGCTTCTACCGGATCACCGACGCGGGCCGTGCCGAGAACGAGCGGTTGATGGCCGAGCTGGGCCCGCGGCTGGATCGCATCGCCCGTTCGATCGAGGCGATCCGCGCCGAGGTCCTATGAGCATCGCGTCGGCGTCGAGGCAGGTGCCGGGCCTGGCCTCCGAGGCCGAGGCGCTCTGGTACGACGCGATCCGCTTGTCCGCCTGGATCGACGGCTTCGGCCACGTCGTCGAGCTTGCGGACGGCTGGCCGGCCGTCGGCCGGCTGGTGTGGGACAGCACGCCCGGCGGGCGCGGCCGCGTGCTGGAGACCGTGACGGCCTACGAGCCGCGCAGCGGCCAGACGCTGTCGGTCGAGGACAGCCGCCTGCGCGGCACCCAACGGGTCACGTTCGAGCCCGGGCCTGACGCGGTCACGGTGGCGCTCGAGCTCGACTACGCGCTCAAGGAGTCGGCCCCGCTGACCTGGCTCGCGGACCGCCTGCTCGTCCGCCGCGCGGTCGCCGCGTCGCTGCGCCGGACGCTGTGGCACTTCGCCCGCGAACGGCGTGGAGACATGGAGCTGGAGGCCATCACGAGCCGCTAGGGTCCTGGCGATGTTCGTCTTCAAGGCCGCGGTCGTCGGCGCCGGCGTCATGGGCGGCGAGATCGCGCAGGTCATCGCAGCGGCAGACATCCCCGTTATCCTCAAGGACGTCGAGCAGCGGTTCGTCGACACCGGGCTCGCCAAGGCCCGCGAGGTGGCCACCATGCGTGCCCACAAGCTGGTCGACAAGGGCAAGCTCTCCCAGGAGCAGGGCGACGCCCAGATCCAGCGCATCCTCGCCAATCTCATGGGCGCCACCACGTACGACGGCTTCGGCGACGTCGACTTCGCGATCGAGGCCGTGCCGGAGAAGATGGCGGTCAAGCACCAGGTGTTCGCCGAGCTCGACGCCGTCACGCCCGGCCACGCCGTGCTGGCCTCGAACACCTCGGGCCTCTCGATTACCGAGATCGCGGACGCCACCCAGCGTCCCGACAAGGTGGTCGGCTTCCACTTCTTCTGGCCCGCCTCGGTCATGCGGCTGATCGAGGTGATCGAGGGGGAGGAGACCTCGGCCGAGACGACCCAGGCCGCGAGCACGTTCGCGCAGCAGATCTCCAAGATGCCGATCCGCGCCACCGAGTGCCCCGGCTTCGTCGTGAATCGCATCCTCGTCTCGACCGCGTCGGAGATCTGGCGCTATCAGGACGAGACGGGCGTGCCGGTCGAGGAGCTCGACAAGCTCATCACGGAGAAGGCCCAGATGCCCATGGGCCCGTTCCGGGTAGCCGACATGTCGGGCCTCGACACCGTCGTGAAGGTGGCGCGCGACATGCGCGACGCCTACGGCGACCGCTTCTACGTCCACAAGGGGATGGAGGAGCGGCTCGCGCGCGGGGAGCTCGGCGCCAAGACCGGGAAGGGGTTCTATGAGCACCGCTGAGCGCACCCAACTCGACGAGAGCATCGCCGAGCGCTTCACGCTCAAGGCGATCGTCGAGGCCTGCCTGGTGCTCGAGGAGGGCATCGCGGGCGTGCGCGAGATCGATCTCGGCCTGATGATGGGCACCGGCATGGTCCCGGGGCCGTTCGCCCGCGCCGACTTCCGCGGCCTCGACGACGTGCTGGCCGCACTGGAGCGCGCCGAGGAGCAGTGGGGCGAGCACTTCGCGCCGCCGCTCGTGCTGCGCCGGATGGTGGCGCAAGGCCGCCTGGGCGCCAAGAGCGGTCAGGGCTTCTACCCGTATCCCCAGCCCGAGGCGGGCTACGAGACGGCGGTGGTCAAGCTCGACCGGCGCGGCGACGACGTCGCGCTCCTGTGGCTCGACAACCCGCCGGCGAACTCGCTCTCGCCCCAGGTGATCGCGGAGCTCGAGCGGGCCTGGGGCGAGCTCGACGGCAGCGCGAAGGCGGTCATCCTCGCGTCGCCCAACCCGACGCTGTTCTGCGCCGGGGCCGACATCAAGGCGTTCACGCAGATGGACGAGGCGGGCGGCAGGGCGCTGCTGGACCGCGGCCATGCGCTGCTGCGCTCCTTCGAGCGGTCGCGCACGATGACGATCGCCGCCGTCAACGGCATGGCGCTCGGCGGTGGCTGCGAGCTCGCGATGGCGTGCGACGTGCGCCTGGCGGCGTACTCGGCCTCGTTCGGCCAGCCGGAGATCAACCTCGGGATCATCCCCGGCTTCGGCGGCACCCAGCGGCTGCCGCGCCTGGTGGGCCCGGCGAAGGCGCTGGAGATGAACACCACCGGTGACCCGATCGCGGCGGAGGAGGCCTAAGAGTTCGGCCTCGTCAACCGCGTGGTCGCCGACCACGAGCTGTTCGACACCGCGCTGGCCTGGGCGCGCAAGTTCGCGCAGCAGGCGCCGCTGGCGCTCGAGCAGATCAAGCGCGTCTCGCACCAGGGCGACCTCGACGAGGGGATCGAGGTCGAGAAGGGAGGCTTCGCGACCGTGTTCGCGTCCGAGGACGCACGCGAGGGCATCGGCGCGTTCCTCGGCAAGCGCACCCCGAGGTTCAGAGGCGCTTGAGCGGGACGGCCCGGCTGGCCGAGTTGCTGCGCGCCGCCGACCGGGTCCTCGCGCTCACCGGCGCGGGCATCTCGGTGCCGTCGGGGATCCCCGACTTCCGCTCGCCTGGCACGGGCCTGTGGGAGCACGTGAACCCGATGGACGTCGCGCACATCGCGGTGCTCCGGCGCCACCCGAAGCGCTTCTGGCGCTTCTACGGCGACCGCTTCGCCGCATTGCGCGGCAAGGAGCCCAACGGCGCCCACCGCGCGCTGGTCGAGCTCGAGCGCCGCGGCGTGCTCGAGGCGGTGGTGACGCAGAACATCGACGGTCTGCACCGGGCGGCCGGGACGCGCGACCTGATCGAGGTGCATGGCACGATCGGGACGTCGTCGTGCCCGGCGTGCGGGGCCCGGTTCGAGCTCGAGACGGTGCGCGGGCGGCTGGCGGGAGCGGGCGACGGCGTGCCGCGCTGCGACTGCGGCGCTCCGTTGAGGCCCGACGTCGTCCTGTTCGGCGAGCTGCTGCCGGAAGCGGCGCTGGCGCGCGCGTCGGCGCTCGCCGCGCAGGTCGACGTGCTGCTGTGCGTGGGCTCCTCGCTCGAGGTCCATCCGATCGCCGAGCTGCCCGCAATCACGCTGGCCGCCGGTGGGCAGGTCGCGCTGGTCACGATGGGCCCGACGCCGTACGACGCGCGCGCGGCCGTGAAGCTGGAGGGCGACGTGGTGGGCGAGCTCGAGGGCGTCGTGGCGGCCCTCGGTGGTTGACGCGCCGCCGGCGTCCCCGGCGCCGAACGTCGGTGAGTCGGGGCCATAGACGGTACTCCCCGACGTTGGGTGATCGACGGGGGTCGCCGCGGCACCCCGGACTTCCCCCACTCGCCGCCGCCCTCGGCGGCTCAGAACGTGGCGCCGGCCGTGCGCGCGCAGCGCCGCTTCGAGCCGTCCGAGCGCCCGCTCCACAGGGGCGCGCGCGTCGGCGTCGAGCCCGCCGACGCGGGTGGTGCTCGCCGCCGTCGCGACGCCCGCCGCCAGCC
>JBPCNM010000371.1:0-5632 GCA_051001255.1 Solirubrobacteraceae bacterium | reverse complement strand
GCGGGCGCGTGCCACGGCCGCGTGCGCAAGCTGCGCGCCACCGCGCCCGCACGTGCCCCGGCCGCGATCGCGAGCAGCAGGCCGTTGCGGAACGGCTGCGCGACGGGCACCCCGCCGCCGGCCTCGTGCAGCGTGTAGGCGGCCGGGAGGTGCGCGGCCAGCCGCCCGCCCTGCCACCGGGCCATCGCGATCACCGTGCCGGCCGGGCCGCTCTCGATCGCGAAGTCGTCCATCAGGCGCCTGGCGCCCGGCAGCCCGAGGCCCAGCGAGCCGCCGGTCGACATGCCGTCGCGCAGCGCGGCCTCCACGTCGGCGATCCCCGGGCCCACGTCACGCACCCGCACCGCGAGGCCGCGCCGGCCGCCGCGCTCGGCGGCCGTCAGCTCCACCTCGCCGCCGCGCGCGTACTTCACGGCGTTGCGTGCCAGCTCGGAGACCGCGGTGGCGACGTGCTGGGTCTCGACGACCGAGAGCCCGCAGGCCTCCGCCTCCTCGCGCGCCGCCCGCACCGCCACCGCTATGTCGACCTCGCCGGCCACCCGGACCGTGCGGCCCGGGCTCATCGTCCGGGCAGGTATCGCAGCACGACGACCAGGGCGTCGTCGCCGGCCTTGCCGTGCTCGGCGAGGATGCGATCCGCGATGACCTGGGCGGCGCCGCCGCCCCGGATCGCCTGCCCGAAGCCAGAGTCGATCCCGTCGGTGGCGAGCACCATCACGTCGCCCTCCTCGAGGTCGACCCCCGTGACCCGGATCCGCGGGAGGCTGTAGCCGACGACTCCGCCCCTGGTCAGGGCGCCCTCCGTCGGCGCGCCCGGCCCCGCTCCGGCGTGCACCAGGCGACCGTCGACGTTGCCGACCCCGGTCCAGGAGAGGTGCCCGGCCGCGAGGTCGAACCAGGCGAGCGTCATCACCGCTCCGCGCGTGCGGACGAGCGCGCGATGGCATGCCTCGATCAGCTGTACGGGCTCCCCGTCGGGCCGCGCGCTGAGCACCTCTGCCGCCGCGGCCGCGGCGTCGGCGGCCTCGTCGCCGTGCCCGAGCCCGTCGATCGCCGCGACGAGCGCCCCGCCCTCGTAGGCCACGAGCACCGCGCGGTCGCCCGACCGGCGCTCGCCCGCGAACGCCCGCTCGGCGATGCCGACCTCGAGCCGCGCGGGCCACGTCGGGGCGTGGCGGTCAGGCACGCGTCCACTTGACGAGCCGGATCGTGGTGCCCACGCCCGGCTGCGTCTGCAGGTCGAAGTCGTCGACGAGCCGGCGCGTGCCCGGCAGCCCGAGCCCGAGGCCGTTGCCCGTCGTGTAGCCGTCCTGCATCGCGAGCTCGACGTCGGCGATCCCGGGACCGCTGTCGCTCGCCACCACCTCGATGCCCTCCCGACCGGCCTCGCTCAGCACCCGCAGCGCCACCTCGCCCTGGCCGGCGTAGGTCGTGATGTTGCGCGCCACCTCCGAGATGGCCGTGGCCAGCAGCGTCAGGTCCGTGCTGGAGAAGCCCAGGCTCGCACCGATCGTGCGGGCCTCCTGGCGGGCGGTGACCACGTCGGCGTCCGTGCGGATCACCACCCGGACGTCATGCGCCACCGGCGTCCGGCTCCCTGGCGAGCTGCCGCTGGAGGAAGGCCAGCCCTTCTTCGAGGTCCAGCGCCGTGTGCACGTCCTCGAAGCTCATGCCGAGCTGGACCATCGCGAACGCCACCTCGGGCTGGATCCCGACGATCACCGTCTCGGCGCCGCGCAGCCGCGTCATGTGGGCGATGCCGCGCAGCAAGCGCGACACGAACGAGTCCATCACGTCGAGCGAAGTCACGTCGACGATGATCCCGCGCGAGCGGAAGCGGCCCACCTGGACCATCACGTCGTCCTGGAGGCGCAGGACGTCGGTGTCGGTGAGGGCCGCCTGGATCGACGCGATCAGCCACGGGCCCTGCTTGAGGATCGGGACCGCCATGGCCGGCCGGGGCTAGCGGACCTCGACCTGGGGGGTCTCGGCCGAGCGCGTGACCTCGTAGCCGAGCAGCCGCTCGGCCTCCTCGATGCCGCCCTGGAGGTCGCCGACCGCGTTGACCTTGGAGAGGTCGACCCCGATCGTCACGAGCGTCTGCGCGATCTCGGAGGACAGGCCGGTGATGATCACGCTGGCGCCCATCAACCGCGATGCCTCGACCGTCTGCACGAGGTGGTTGGCCACCGTCGAGTCGATGGTCGGCACGCCGGTGATGTCGATCACGACGACCTTCGCGCGGTTGTCGCGGATGCCGCGCAGGAGCTGCTCGGTGAGCTGGCGCGCGCGCTGGGAGTCGAGCACGCCGATGATCGGCAGGATCAGCAGCCGCTCGCGGACCTGGAGCACCGGCGTCGAGAGCTCGCGGATCGCCTCCTGCTGCTGGCGGATGACGCGCTCGCGCTCCTGCACGAAGTTGATCGCCACCGTGTTGGCGATCCGGTTGGCGGCCGGCTCGTAGGCGTCGAGCACGCGGTTGAGCAGCTCGAAGTCGTCCTGGTACTTCTCGAACAGCGAGCGCGCCAGCACATCGCGCAGGAGCAGCACGATGCCGAGCACCTCGTCGGTCTCGACACCCCGCGGGATGATCCGCTCGGACAGGTTGCGGGCGTAGTCCTGCAGCGCCTCGACCGAGCCGGTCTCCAGCACCTCGACGTAGTTGTCGTATACCGAGGTCGCCTCGGAGAAGATCTCCTCCGGGGTCAGCGCCGTCAGCAGTTGGGCCTCGGTGATGCGCCGCGCCCACTCCTCGCGCAGGACCGTGCGGTTCTGGCGCAGATGCGCGACCAGCTCGCGCAGCAGCGCCACGCTGGTGTCGGGCGGAACCGCGCCCTCGCCGATCTCAGGTTCAGCCATCCGTTGCCTCCGGGGGTCGAGGAACGCCGGGGAGTGTGCCAGGATCGCCGGTCGGGTGATCCGGGCCGGGGCTCGGTCCGGCGACGAGCACGGCGATGTCGTCGCGTGGGCGCCCGCCCGCGGCGTCCAGCACAGCGTCCTGCACGCGCTGGGCCACGGTGTCGGCGCCCAGGCCCGCGCAGCGCCCGAGCAGCGCGGCGAGGTCGCGGTGACCGAAGATCTCCTCCCGCCCGGCCCGGACCTCGGTCACGCCGTCGGTGTAGAGCACGACCAGCTCGCCCGGCGCGAGGTGGACGGCCACGTCGGAGAGCGCCGGCTCGACGTCGGCGCCCAGCAGCGTCCCCAGCTTGCCGACCGCCTCCACGGCGCCCGACCGGCGCAGCACGAGCGGCAGCGGATGGCCGCCGCAGGACAGCAGCATGCGCGCCCCGCCCTCGCGCACCTCGAAGTCGCAGTAGGCGACGGTGCAGAAGCGGCCGTCGTCGCGCGCCTCGCGCAGGGCGCGGTGCAGCAGCGCGAGCACCGCGCTCGGCCGCGACTCGTACGCGGCGGCCGCCCGCAGCGTGTGGCGGGCGAGCGCCGTCACCGCCGCCGCCTCGGGGCCCTTGCCGCAGACGTCGCCGATCAGCGCGGCGACGGCGGTTCCGCGCGCGCGGAAGAAATCGTAGAAATCGCCGCCGACCCCGACCCCCTCGCCCGCGGCGATGAAGCGCACGGCGGCGGTGAGCCCGGGCACGACGGGGATGTTGGGCGGCAGCAGCGAGCGCTGGAGCACGTGGGCGATGTGGCGCTCGCGCGTGTAGGCCTGCGACTTGGCGATCGCGACGGACGCGAGCTGGCCGAGCTGGGCGAGGATCGCCTCGTCGCGCGGGGTGAACGCGCGCTCGTGGCGATCGGCGACCTCGAGCGTGCCGAGCGGCCGGCCCGCGCTGCGCAGCATCACCCCGATCGGCGCGCCCGTCGCCTCCCCCGTCGTGCCCTCCACCGGCGACGCGGCGGTGATCCCGCGCGCGTACGGATCGCCCGACGTGCTCGAGATCGTCGCCTGCTGGGCGCCGAGCACGCGCTGCGCCGCCTCGACGGTGAGCTGGAGCACCTCCTCGGTGGTGAGCGTCGCGTTGATCTTCACCGACGCGTCGGCGAGGGCGCGCAGCTGCATCACGTGGTCGTGCTCCAAGCGCGCCACCTCCTGCACCTCCCAGTAGCCGCGGTGCGCGATCTCGAACGGCGAGAGCGCCTCGCCGAAGAATGCGCCCGCCGCCTCGAGCAGCTCGGCGCGGCGCCCGGGGTCGGCCTCCTCGCGCAGCGCCTCGCCCGCGGCGTCGTGGTGGACCTCGGCGAGGTCGAGCACGCTCAGCTCGGCGCTCACCGCCTCGCGCCCGAGCGCGTAGGCGGCGCCGAGCTCGCGCTCGCCGCGATGGGCGAGCCAGGCCCGGAAGGCCTCGTGGTAGCGCGTCCGCAGCTCATGCGGCGACGCGCTGACTCGGGGCGCGGGCTCGGCCATGCGCAGCCAGCTTAGGGTCTATCTCGTTTGGAGCGTGGTCGGAGGTGGTCGCATCCGTGGATGCCAGGCGCCGTCCGGCCGCGAAACGCATGCAGGTGGCCTTCGTAGGCGGCCGGGCGGTGTCTGGCGCCGCGGGGCGGCCGCCTCCGGCCGCGGGCCAAGCGAGATAGGCCCTGATGCGGTCGCCGCGGTGGCGGCTATGGCGCGCAGCTCACGAGCAGGACGTTGTCGCCCTCGTCGCGCTCGTCCACGTCATCGCCGGGATCCACGGTGGCCTCGAGCTCCGCGCCGGCCGTGCACGCCGGGCCGGTGAACGCCACCACGCGCCGCTCGCCCGGCGCCAGGCCGGGAATCGTCAGCGGCATCAGCACCTCGTCGCCCGCGCGCAGCGCGACGGCGAACGCCGGGGCCGCGGTGCGACCGTCGTTGCGCACCGTCACCGCGTAGCTGCTGGTGCCGGGCTCGAGCCCCGGCATCGCGTCGATCCGCTGCGCGTCCAGGTCGGGCCGCAGGTCAGGCTGCCGGCAGACGGCCGACGTGCGCCGCGCGCCCTTCAGGACGGCGCCGGCCGCGTCGAGCCAGCGGAAGCGCACGACCGCGCGGTAGGCGGCCGGGGCGGCGAGGTTCTGCACCGTCTTGTCGTAGGTGTAGCGCCGTACCCCGGGATCCGACGTGAGCCAGGTGTCCAGGCCCTCGGCGACGACGCGACGCCAGCCGCCGATGTCGAACTCGCGGACCTGCAGCGTGTAGCGGACCTGCATCCGCGTGCTGTCGCGCGCGGCGCGCACGCGCGCCTCGAACGTCGCCGTGCGGGCCACGGGATCGAGCGCAGGCACGCAGTCGACGACCTTCACGCTGGCCGCCTCGGCGGACGCCGCCGGAAATCCGAGCAGGAAGAGGATGGCGATGAGCACGCGCCGCATGGACGCGTGGTTAACGCCGGGGAGCCACCCGGAGTTGCGGTGCCCGCTACGTCACCTGGTAGACGGGGCCGTCGCCGCCCTCCGGCGGCGTCAGGCGCCCGCCCTTCGCGGTGATCGCCCCGCACTGCACGCAGGTGGACGGGTTGACGATCAGGTCGACGTGCTCGGCGCCCTCGGGCGCGTCCTCCGGCACCTCGTAGACCGCGGCGGGGCACATCCACGCCCATGCCTCGGCCAGTTCGCGCGGCACGCGCTGCTGGATCCGGATGTGGCTCGGCGCGTCGTCGCGCGTGGCGTTGCCGGTGGTGAAGACGCCCGAGAGCTTGTCGAACGTGTACTTGCCGTC
>JBPCNM010000370.1:0-4175 GCA_051001255.1 Solirubrobacteraceae bacterium | reverse complement strand
CGCCTACGCCGTCGGCGCGCTGCGCGCAGCCGCCACCGCGGCGCCGCTGCCCTGCACGGTGCGGGCGGGCGGCGAGACCGTGTTCGAGGGCGAGGCGTGGCAGGTGATCGTCGCGGTCACGGGTGCGTTCGGGGGCGGCTCGGAGGTCGGGGCCGCCGACCCCCAGGACGGCGTGCTGGACGTCGCCGTGCTCCCCGCGGGCTCGCGCCTCGGCCTTGCGCGCCGCGCCTGGGGCCTCAAGCGCGGCACGATCGCCGACCAGCGCGGCGTCGCGCATCACCGGGCGGGCGTGATCGAGGTCGACGTCGCGCCGGGCACCGAGTTCAACGCCGACGGCGAGGTCCGCGACGCCGGCCTGGAGCGCGTGACGGTCGAGTACGCCGCCTACGCGCTGGTGGTTTCCTAGAGAGGGTCAGATCCTCTCTAGGTTGGCGGGGCGTCCGCGGCCGCGACCACTCGCAGCCCGCCGGCGCCGCGACGGAAGCGCGGCGTGCCGGCCATGATGCGGTCGATGTCCGCGCGGTCGAGCACCTCGTTGCGCAGCAGCTCGGAGGCCATCTCGTCGAGCTTGTCGCGGTGCGCGGAGATCAACCTCGCCGCCGCGCGCTTGGCTTCGTCGGTGAGATGCTGCTGCTCGTCGTCGCGCAGCTCGCGCGTGCGGTCGGACACCTCGCCGCCGTGCGCGGAGATCTTGCGCGACGTGATCGACGTGCCCATCGCGTACTCGTGGATCATCGAGCGCGAGATCTCGGTCACGCGCTGCAGGTCGTCGGCGGCGCCGGTGGTCACGGCGCCGAACACGATCTCCTCGGCCACGCGGCCGCCGAGCAGCATCGTCATGAAGTCGATCAGCTCCTCGCGCGTCTTGAGGTACCGGTCCTCCTCCGGCAGGTTGAGCGTGTAGCCCAGCGCGCGGCCGCGCGGCACGATCGAGATCTTGTGCACGCGATCGATGCCCGGCAGCAGCTCGGCGCAGAGCGCATGGCCGGCCTCGTGCCACGCCACCACGCGGCGCTCGTGCTCGTTGAGCGTGCGGCGCGACTGCATGCCGGCGACCACGCGCTCCAGCGCGCCGTCGAAGTCGACCTGCAGGATCTCCGTGCGGCGGGCGCGCGCTGCGGCGATCGCCGCCTCGTTGCAGAGGTTGGCCAGGTCTGCCCCCGTGAGGCCGGAGGTCTGGCGCGCGAGCGTCGCGAGATCGCATCCGCCGGCGAGCGGCTTGGAGGCCGAGTGGACCTTGAGGATCGCCTCGCGGCCGGCGACGTCGGGTGGGGAGACGAAGATCTGGCGGTCGAAGCGCCCGGGGCGCAGCAGCGCGGGATCGAGCTTGTCGAGCAGGTTGGACGCGGCGATCACGACGAGGTCGCCGGTGGAGTTGAAGCCGTCCATCTCCACGAGCAGCTGGTTGAGCGTCTGCTCGCGCTCGGAGTTGTTGTCCGAGCCGCGCCGTGCCCCGACCGCGTCGAGCTCGTCGATGAAGATGATCGCGGGCCGCGCCGCGCGGGCCTCGTTGAACAGGCGCCGGATGCGCGCGGCGCCCAGGCCGGCGAACATCTCGACGAACGAGGCGGCCGACTGGGAGAAGAACTGCGCGCCGGACTCGTGCGCGACGGCCTTCGCGAGCAGCGTCTTGCCGGTGCCGGGCGGCCCGTGCAGCAGGATGCCCTTCGGCACCGTCGCGCCGAGGGCCGCGAATCGCTTGGGGTCGCGCAGGAACTCGACGACCTCCGTCAGCTCCGCCTTCGCCTCGTCGCACCCCGCGACGTCTGCCCAGCCGATCGCCGAGGCGGACTCCGGCTTGATCTGCTGCGGCTTGGTCCGCGGCATCATCTTCATCGTGCGCCAGATGAAGAAGACGAGGAGGCCCATGAAGACGATGGGCACCCAGGTGATGATCCAGTTTTCCACCTGATACCAGGCGATCGCTTCCGTGCTCAGCATGCAGTCAAGTATGGCCGCTGCAGACGCCCGCCTACTAGGGCCTCGAACCCATCTTTTCGTCCACTGCGCCCTCGACCCGCAGGATCTCGGCCAGGGCGGCACGGCCGACCTCGAGCTGGCGCTCGTCCGGCTCACGCGTGCCGACCAGGCGCTGGATCTCGAACCCGGGGCGCTTGAGCGCCCGCGCGGCCCGGCTCCCGGCGTGGCGCTCGCACCAGGCGAACACCTCGACGGCGACGGCCGAGGACGCGAGCGCGACGGCGCCTCCGGCCAGCGGCCCGGGCTTCTCGACCGCCCGGCGCAGCAGCAGCGTGCCGGCCAGGTTGGAGGCCAGCATCGGCGCCACGAGGTGCGAGCCGCAGCGCTCGTGCTCCTTCGTCGCGTCGCGGGCGTCGTCGTCGTCGGCCTCGTAGGCTCCGATCGCCTTGTGCTCGACGCCGTGGTAGGCGGCCAGCTCCCCGCCGTGCAGCGCGAACAGCGCGGGCATGAAGGAGATCGCCGCCGCCGCGGCCTCGCCGCCCACGCCCCGCACCCGCCGGCGCAGCAGCGTGCCGCCGAGCGAGGCGCCGGCCGCGACGGCGAGCACGCCCGGGTCCTGGAACGGCAGCTTGGCCTCGGGGAGCCCGCGCTTGACGAGCGGGATGACCGCCATCGCCTCCCCCAGCCGCACGACCCCGCGCACGCCCGGGATCGGGTCGGCGGCGCGCAGCCGCGGCTTGCGACCCGACGCGCGCTTGACCTCACCGCCGCGGGTGCGCACGGCGGCGGCCCAGTGGGTCGGCCCGTGCACGAGCAGGCCGTTGCGCAGGGCCATGCCGCCGAGGCGGAGCTTACCTGTGCCCGCCGGCGAAGCCGGTTGGGTATCGGAGTCGGTCACGTGAGGAGCCTCCTCGGCAGGTCGGTGAAGAACGCGGTCGCGAAGCCGACGTCGCGTCCGTCGAGGCGCTCGTCGGCGGAGTGCATCAGCGGCCAGGACTCGTACAGGGTCTGGTGGCGCTGTGGGAAGAAGCCGTAGGCGACGCAGTCCGGGAACGCGACGCGGAACCAGCGTGAATCCGTGAACGCGGGCAGCACGACCGGCACCGTCTCGCCTGCCGGGTCCGCGTCGCGCACCCATGCCGCGATCGCCTCCATCAGCGCAGAGGCGATCGGCGAGCGGTTGCCCACGACGGCCTCGGTGAAGTCGATCTCCAGGCCGGCGGCGTCCCCCACCAGCTCGTGGATCCGGCGCTCGGCCACGTCGCGGTCCAACCCCGGCGGCAGCCGGCAGTCGACGGCGAACTCGGCGCGGGCGGGGATCACGTTGATCTTCTCCCCGGCCGAGATCAGCGTCGGCGCGAACGTGGCGCCCAGCGTCGGCTCGAGCAGCGCGGCCAGGCGCGGCTCGGTGGCGCGCAGCCGTTCGACGGCGCCGGCCGGATCCGCGGGGTCCTCGCCGACCGCCTCCAGGAACGCGCGCGGCTCGTCGACCACGTCGTAGCCCGCCCGCCCGCTGCCGAGTCGCTCGAGCGCCGGCAGCAGCTTGAGCAGCGCGTTGTCGGCCAACGCCGGGACGGAGGCGTGACCGGCCCGCCCGCGGGCGCCCACGCGGAACCGGAACGTGCCCTTCTCGGCGCAGCACACCCCGTACAGGCGCCGGTCGCCGTAGGGCATCACCACGCCGCCGCACTCGTTGAGCAGCCAGTCCACGCGCGCGGTCTCGGGGCGCTCCTCGGTCAGCCACTGGGCGCCGAGGCGGCCGCCGGTCTCCTCGTCGACGACGGAGATGAGCTTCAGCTCGCCCCGCGGCGGGCGCCAGCCCTCCCGCGCCAGATGCGCCGCAGCGACCACCTCGGCCGCCGTCTGGGACTTCATGTCGACCGCCCCGCGACCCCAGATCGCGCCGTCGTGCACCTCGCCCGACCACGGGTCGTGGCGCCAGTCGGCCGCGTCGGCGAGCACCGTGTCGACGTGTGAGAGGTAGCCCAGGACCGGTCCCTCGGCCTGCCCCCGCAGACGGGCGACGAGGTTCGGGCGCTCGCGATCCTCGCCCCACAGCAGCTCGCACTCGAGCCCGGCGTCCTCGAGATGGCGCGCGATCCACTCCTGACAAGCGCGCTCGTTGCCCGGCGGGTTGACCGTGTCGAAGCGGATGAGCTCGGAGAGGACGTCGGTCGCCTCAGCCTGCAGGTCCATTTGAGAGAAGGTAGACGCTGGCGTCGTCCGGCCCTCGGCCTCCGCGCGGCGGTCAGGGC
>JBPCNM010000369.1:0-10207 GCA_051001255.1 Solirubrobacteraceae bacterium | reverse complement strand
CGATCCCCTCCGGGTTGAGTCCGGACACCTCGCGGTCGACGACTGCGTGCGCCCCCGAACGGGCGAGCCGGACGGCCGACACCGTCCCCGGCTGGGTGGGGAGTCGCTCCTCCGCCGTGTCCGCCTCCGGCCTGAAGTCACGCGGGCGCCGCGCTCAGGGCGACGAGCGCGCCGGCGCTCGCGGCGATCCATCTCAATCGGTTCATACTCATGACGCGATGAGCCGGCCGCAGCGGCTGTCGGGTCGAGTCGCTCATGGCTTGTCATCCCTTCGTCGACTTACGATGGCAGTGTCCCAGCATAACGAAACCAGCCGTCTAGTTTAGTAATAGGGGTGGACGATGGCAGGGCCCGCCAGCCGCAAATCCGAGTCGCGCGCACCGGGCCGCCCGCGCAGCGAACGAGCCAGGACGGCAATCCTGATCGCCACCAACGAGCTGCTCGACAGCCGCGGCCTCGCTGCGCTCAGCGTGGACGTGATCGCCACCCGAGCGGGCGTCAGCAAGGCCACGATCTACCGCTGGTGGCCGACCAAGGCCGCGGTCGTGATGGATGCCTTCCTCGCCCACACGAGTCCCCGGATGCCGTTCCCGGACACGGGCTCCACCCGCGAGGATCTGCGCCGCCAGATCAAGAGCGTCATCCGGCTCTTCAACCAGGCCGGGACCGGCCGCTCCCTCGTCGCGCTGATCGCCGAAAGCCAACACGACCCGGTGCTCGCACAGGCATTCCGCGAGCGGTTCATCGCGGCCAGGCGGGAGGCCGCGAGGGAAGTCCTCGTCCGCGGCCGCGAGCGCGGCGAGCTTCGGCCGGACCTCGACGTCGACATCGCGATCGACGCCCTCTACGGTCCGCTCTACTACCGCCTGCTGGTGAGCGGCGACCCGTTGCGGCAGCGTTACCCCGACCAGCTCCTCGACCAGCTCTACCCGGCCCTCGCCGCGGTCGATCAGCCGGACGCGCGGTAGGCGCTCGGCGGGACGCCGGTCGCAGCCTTGAAGCGCTTGGAGAAGTGGTACTCGTCGCCATACCCCAAGCCGGCGGCGATCTCGCGGTGCGTGAGCGACGTGAGGAGCAGCAGCTCCCGTGCGGCGTCGATCCGCTTGGCCTCCCGAAACGCCCGCGGCGACGTGCCGGTCGCGGCGCGGAAGCGCTTGCGAAACGTCTCGTAACTCATGCGGCTCGCGTCTGCGACGGCACGCAGGTCGGCGGGCCGCTCGAGCTCCGCGGCGAGCAGCGCGCGCCCGCGCTCGAGCCACGCCGGCGCGTGCTCTCCGGGGATCAGCGCGTCGGCGAGCAGCCGCACGACGCTGCAGGTCTCGAGCGCGCGGCCGCGTAGCCCGGCGGGACGAGGCGCTGCGAGGACCGCGTCGAGCTCGCGGCGCCAGCGCGCCACCGGCACGAGACGGTGAACGGGTCGCGCCCGGTCGAGGACGCCGAGCCGTTCGAGCTGCTCGAACGCCGGGCCGTCGGCGATGACGTAGATCTCGTCCCACGTCGCGCCGGCGCGCGGGCCGTAGCTGTGCCTGAGCCCCGGGAAGACGACTATCGCGTCGCCTGCCGCGATCTCGCGACGCGTTCCGAGTTCATCCTCGTAGCGACCGGAGCCCGCGACCACGTAGACCAGCGCGTAGCTGTGGTAGCGACGCTCGCGGACGCCGCGGCTGCCGGCGTTCGTCCCTGCGCCCCGGACGCGACCGAGCGGCGACGGGGACGTGTCGACGAACGCGTTACGGGTCTCGAAGATTCCCAGAACATACAAGCCCTGTCCCGTTGCGCCCATTCCGATTGCCCGGTCGAGGCCATAGGGTCGCGCCATGGGCACAGAGCGCTATCCCAGTCTGGCCATCACGCCCCTCGATGCCGTTTCCGTGACGGGCGAACTAGGGGATCGCATCGAGCGCTCGATCGGCCACCTGAAGCGACTCGACGCGGACGAGATGCGGCGCGAGCTCGTCGCGCCGGACGCCGGCTGGCACTGGGGCGCCGACTACATGGGCCGCTGGATCGGCGCGATGGCGCTGCTCGCGCACCACACCGGAGACGACTACGGGGTCGGTGCGGTGGTCCGCGAGCTGGTCGGCTACCAGCGCGAGGACGGCAGCTTCGGGTCCTACGGCGACGACCACGACTTCCAGGAGTGGTTCGGCATGGGTCGCGGCCTGGTCGGCCTGCTCGAGTATCACTCGGTGACGCAGGACGCCGAGGCGCTCGACTCGGCGCGCCGGCTCGGCGACTACTACGTCGAGCGGTACCCGGACGTCGGCGAGTTCCAGGTCGAGTGCTACGCGAACGCCCTCGAGGGACTCGTCCGGTTGGCGTCGCTCACGGGCGAGGATCGGTATCTGCAGACCGCCCGGCGGGTGGCCGACACGTCGACGCCCGTACAGCAGCTCTGGGCCTCGATGAGCTTCGGCTACCGAGGCCTGCGCACGCCGTGCGCCGGGAGCGTGCACTGCCATCTGCTTGCGGGGCGCGGGCTGCTCGACCTCTACGAGCTGACGCAAGAGCCGCGATATCTCGAGGGCGTGCATGCGCTCTACGAGCACGTCGCGAGCGAGACGCTCTCGGTCAACGGGAGCGTGGGGGAGTTCCTGATGGGGGCGGAGGAGAGCGAGACGTGCTCGGATGCCGACTGGATGCGGCTCAACCTCCAGCTCTGGCGGGTCACCGGTGACTCCCGCTACATGGACGTGGCGGAGCACGTGCTGCTGAACGCGATCTTCTTCGACCAGGCCGAGACCGGCGCGTTCTGCTACCGGCGCGGGGTGCAGGGGCGCCCGGGCGCGAGCTTCGACGCGTGCTGCTCCAACCACGGGCCGCGGGCGATGGTCGAGGCGCTGCGGTACGCGTTCGCGGGCGAGCCGGAGAGCCTGACCGTCAACCTCTTCCTCGACGCAGCCGCCCGGGTCCTCGTCGGCGACGATCCGGTCGCGGTCGAGACGATCACCTGGCAGGACGTCGACGCGCAGGTCCTCGGCGTGCGCCTGACCCTCGACCCCGGAGCGGAGCGGTCGTTCCCCGTGCGGTTTCGCGTGCCCGGCTGGGCCGGTGGCGCCGATGTGATGGTCGACGGCGAGCGGGCGGCCGCCTCCGGAGCGACCGGGGCCGTCACCGTGCAGCGGCGGTGGTCGGCGGGCGACACCGTGGAGGTCCGCTTCCCGCTCGCGGTGCGCGTCGTGCGCGGGCAGGCGCTCGGCCGCCACGTCACCGACGACGGGGCGGCGGCGATCTTCTACGGGCCGCGGCTGTTCAGCCTCACCGAGCGCCTCAACCCCGAGCACCGGCTCGACTTCCTGCGCCTGGCGCTGCCCGACTCCGAGCCCGAGCGCGCCGTCCGCGTGACCGCGCCCGACCGGCTCGAGGCGCCCGGGCGCGGTCCGGACGGCCAGCCGGTCACGCTCGCGCTGTGGCCGCTCGGCGCCACCGGCGGCTCGCCGAACGGCATCGGCCGCACGCACCCGACGAAGGCGCCCTACTTCAAGACCTGGATCCCGGTGTAGAACGACGGTCGATTGACACTCGTCGCGTTCCCGGCTGAGGCGGATCGCCGATACGGCACCCCGCTCGTCGTCGGAGTGTGGCTCTGCACGATGGTGCTCGACTTGGCCCCGCCGGAGCACGGGCCATGGCTTGCGACCGCCGGTGCGCCCATCGGCTTGGGGCAGGGCATCGCCCCGGTATTGGCGGCGATCACATCCGGTACGCGTGATGGTCATCGCACTCGCCGGTGGGCTCAAACCCACGACGCCGGCGCCGATCGCCCAGCCCGTGAGCAGGAGCGTATAGCGTGGCTGCCAGGCGTCCCGCGACGCCGCGACCGTCCAAACCCACGGGCCGCGGGCCCTCGCAGGCCGGCCGGCAGCCAACGAAGTCGCACCCGAAGCCCACGGGTCCCGTAAACGTGGCTCCGAAGCAGAAGTAGCACCGCTCGGCCAGACAGAAGCTGTCTTCCGACAGACGGAGTCGGCGCTCGGATGCAGCCGCTGACATCTCGTGACGTACCGCTGACAACGCGCTGACGTAACCGCTGGCATCTCGGTGTCGCGCTCACCATCCGGAAGAGCGCTCGCCGTCCCTATCCGCCATCTGAGGACCACGTAGACCGGGCATGGCGCTGGGACCGTGCTAACCGGCGCGGCCGATGTCGAGCCCTCCGACGGCGTGCTCGAAGTGCGCCGCCATGGCCTCGGCGGATCCGCGCCGGTCCCCGAGCGCGACGGCTCGCGCGATCCGCGCATGGCGCTCGACCGACTCCCGGCGCTCCGCCGCCGAGAGGCGCCTGATGCGCCGGAACAACTCGTCGCGGATGACCGAGTGCAGCGAGGAGAGGATGAGCACGAGCGCGCGGTTGCCCGACAGCGACGCGAGGTCGGCGTGGAACTGCAGGTCGGCGGCGTTGAACGCATCGCGGTCTCGCGCCTTGCGCATGCGATCGAGCGCCTGCTCGAGCACCGCGCGCCGTCCGTCGGGCGTCCCTTGGGCAG
This sequence comes from Solirubrobacteraceae bacterium, assembly GCA_051001255.1. Classification (GTDB taxonomy): domain Bacteria; phylum Actinomycetota; class Thermoleophilia; order Solirubrobacterales; family Solirubrobacteraceae; genus DASQMT01. Next base: position 5,720 of record JBPCNM010000369.1, on the reverse strand, counting down.
CCGCGAGGACGGCGGATTGCAGCTCCAGCCCGGCGCGGCACTGCAGGAGCTCGTCGTGGGTGATGAGCTCCTGCTTGGCGCGGTGGCTCAGCGTGGCGCTGAGCATCTCGTGACCCGGCATGGCCACCACCGACTCGCGCCCTTGGCGCCGGTTCAGGATTCCGCGTCCGGCGAGGGTGGCCATCGCCTCGCGGATGACGACGACGCTGACGTCGAAGCGCTTGGCGAGCGCAGCGCTGGATGGCAGCGGCTCGCCGACGCCGATCTCCTCCTCGAAGATGAGCTCGAGCACCCCCTCGGCCACCCGGTCGGTCAGCGTCTGGCGCGTCACGGCGGTCACGTCACGGTCCTCACGAGGGGCAAGGGTAGTCAGCGATCCGTCGTTTCGCCGCTTGACGACTTCTATGAGAAGTGCGACGGTGGCGGCATGAACGTCCCCGCCGGCCGCATCGACGTGGCGAAGGCGCCGCGGTGCCACCACGCGGAGGGCCCGGTGTGGGACGACGCAGCGCAGCGCCTGCTCTGGGTCGATCTGGTGGCCGGCGAGGTCCATGCGCTCGATCCGGTGCGCGAGACCGTCGAGACGGTGGCACTCGGGCGCGACGTCGGCATCGCCGTGCCGCGACGGGACGGAGGCCTCGTGCTCGCTGTGCGTGAGGGCTTCGTGGCGCTCGACGAGGACGGGCGCGAGGCGTCGCTGGCCAGCCCGCTCGCCGACCACCCGGATCTCCGCATGAACGACGGCGCGTGCGATCCCGCCGGCCGGTTCTGGGCGGGAAGCATGGCCTATGACGAGCGGCCCGGGGCGGGGAGCTTGTACCGCCTCGACAGCGACGGGGCGCTCACGACGATGCTCGAGCACGTCACGATCTCCAACGGCCTCGACTGGGATCCCGAAGGGCGCTGGATGTACTACGTCGACAGCGCCACCGGCGGGGTGGACCGCTTCGCCTACGACGCCGGGACGGGTGCGATCGGCGAACGGCGCCGGCTGATCGACATCCCGGCGGCGCTCGGCCAGCCCGACGGCCTCACCGTCGACTCCGACGGCTGCCTCTGGGTCGCGATCTGGGACGGCTGGCAGGTCCGGCGCCATGGTCCCGACGGTCGCCTGCTCCGCACCGTCGACGTGCCGGTGCAGCGGCCGACGAGCTGCGCGTTCGGCGGCGCAGGACTCGACCGGCTCTTCATCACCACCTCCCGCTTCGGGCTCGACGCCGGCGCGCTGGCCGAGCAGCCGCTCGCCGGGGCCGTGCTCGTGGCCGACCCCGGCGCACTCGGCCTCGCCACTCCGGCGTTCGGCGCCTGAACACCCCACAGGAGGAAGCGTGCGAATCACACGGCTCGACGTCCACTCGCTCTACGAGCCGACGAACGGCGCAGCCCGCGACTGGTGGAGCACCACGCCGCTCGACGTGCTCTACGACGCCGATGTCGGGCACCTCGACCGGCGCCAGCCGGGGGCCGAGAGGGCGGGCGTGATCAGCAACGTGGTGGTGCAGGTGCACACGGACGAGGGCTTCACCGGTGTGGGCAACGTCGGAGTCGGCTCACCCGCGGCCGCGACCGTGATCGAGCACCATCTCGCTCCGCTCGTCCTGGGCCGTGACCCGTTCGACCTGGAGCTGCTGTGGCAGACGATGTACCGCCACACGCTCAACATCGGCCGCAAGGGCCTTGCCGTCGAGGCGCTGAGCGCGATCGACATCGCGCTCTGGGACATCGTCGGCAAGGCCACCGGCCAGCCGCTCTACAACCTCCTCGGCGGACGGACCCGGAGCGCCATCCGCGCCTACGCGAGCCAGTGCTACGCGCGGGAAGACCTCGACGCCCTGGGCGCCGAGGCGCGCGGCTACGTCGAGGAGGGCTACACCGCGCTGAAGATGCGCTTCGGCTACGGACCGGGCGACGGCCGCCGCGGCATGCTGCGCAACCGCGAGCTCGTCGCCACCGTCCGCGAGGCGATCGGCCCGGACGTCGAGCTCGCGGCCGAGGCCTACATGGGATGGGACGAGACCTACGCCATCGCCATGATCCGCATGGTCGAGGACTTCGGGCTCGCCTGGGTCGAGGAGCCCGTCCTCCCGGACCGCATCGACGCCTACGCGCGCATCCGGCGGAGCGTCTCGACACCGATCTCCGGCGGTGAGCACGAGTTCACGCTGCAGGGCTTCCACCAGCTCCTGCAGGCGGGCGCCGTCGACATCGTCCAGCCGGACGTCAATCGCATGGGCGGGATCACCGAGGCCAGGAAGGTCTGGGCGCTGGCCGAGGCGCACGGCCTCCGTGTCGTGCCGCACGGCAACCAGGCGCACAACGCGCACCTGATCATGGCGAGCTTCAGCTCCCCGCTCATAGAAGTGTTCCCCGACGACGGGGTGCGCCCCGGCTACAAGCTGCACCACGAGTTCTTCGACGGAGAGCCGCGCGCCAAGGGCGGCTGGGTCGAGGCGTCCGATCGGCCCGGGCTCGGGCTCGAGCTCAATCACGCGGCGATCGAGCGCTACAGGGCGGCGGAGTTGACGCTCAGCGCCGACGCGGCGGCGCCGCGCGATCGTCGACCGTGATGAACGTCGCGCTCGTCGGCGCAGGCCGGGTCGCGGCGCTGCACGGCGACGGCTTGCACCGGACCGGCGCCGCGCGCGTGGTTGCGGTGGCCGATCCTCGCGCGGACGCGGCAGCGGAGCTGGCGGGGCGATGGGGCGCCAAGGCGCTGCCCGATCTCGACGCGGTGCTTGCCTTGGCCGACGTGCACGCCGTCGCCCTCGCGGTGCCGCACGACCTCCACGCGCCGATGGCGATCGCGGTGCTGAAGGCCGGTCGCCACCTGTTCATGGACAAGCCGCTCGCCACCACCGTCGAGGACGGGGAAGCGGTCGCGCGGCTCGCCGCCACGACCCGCACTCGCCTCATGGTGTGCCACAACCTGCTCTTCCATCCGGCGATGCAGCTTGCCGGCGAGCGTATCGCCCAGGAGCCCCTGGGCCGGATCGCCACCGTCGCCGCATGGTCGCACGGCTGGCTCGACCTGACGCCGTGGGACTTCCGCATGTCGCGCCAAGCCACCGGTGGGGGCGCGTGGATCGACGGCGCGGGCCACCTCCTCTACGCGATCGAGCGGCTCGCCGGCCCCGTCGCCGCGGTACGGGCGCTCGGCGCGACGGGGGAGAGCCGCATCGGTGGGGAGGACAGCGCGGCAGCCGCCATCCGGCTGCGGTCGGGCGCCACGGGAACCGTGCAGGTGTCCTACGCCGACCGCCTGGCCGGCGGCGACGCGCCATGGCCGGCCGGCTGGCGCATGGGCCTCAGGGTCAGCGGCACCGCGGGCACGCTCGAGCTCGACCTGCTGCCCGAGGCGCGCGTCGCCATCTCGCGCGACGGCGCCGCCGCGGAGGTCCAACGTGTCGACGTACCGTTCGAGGCGTCGTTCCACGGCGCGATCGCCGAGTTCGTTCGTGCCGTCGGAGAACGGCGCGAGCCGAGCGTCACGGCCACCGACGCACTGCACATCCTGCGGTTGCTGCATGAAGTCGCCTGAGCTGCCGGACGGGCGGATCCGCCTCGGCACCGCCGGCCTCACGCTCGAGCTCGACCCGAGGGACGGCGGCAAGGTGACGCGCCTGCGCTGTGAGCGCCACGGCCGCGAGTGGCTGCACGGTCCACCGGACGTGGAGGCAGCCGGCGCGCCGGACGACTACGACGCCTCGCGCTCCTGGGGCTGGGACGAGCTGTTCCCGACGGTCCTCACCACCACCGGAGCGCCGTCTCCGTGGCCTTCGGTGCTCCGCGACCACGGTGAGTTGTGGGGCCGACCGTGGCTCGTGGAGGAGGTGGCGCCGCGCAGCGCGACGCTGCGCTTCGCCGATCCCGGCGGTCGCTTCGGGTTCGTTCGCGCCCTCGTCTTGGACGGTCCGACGGTCCTCGCACGCTACGAACTGCGCAACCTGCTCTCCCGGCCGCTGCCGTTCTTGTGGGCGATGCATCCCATCTTCAGCGTGGAGCCGGGGGACCGTCTCGAGCTCCCGGACGTGCGCTCGGTCGCCGCGACCCACCTGCGCCCGCAGCGTCTCCCGGCGGTCGGATCGCGGCTCGACTGGCCGGTCGCGGACGTCGACGGCGCTGCGGTGCGCCTGGACCGGATCGCGCCCGTGGACGGCGAGACCGCCATCAAGGTCTTCGCCGGTCCGCCACATCCGCCCGTAGCTCGCCTGATCGGACGCCCATGCGGGCTGGAGATCCGCCCGCAGCTGCCCTTCGTCGGCATCTACGTGAACCGCGGAGGCTGGCCCCGATCCGGGTCCGACCTGCATCAGGTGGGCATCGAGCCGACCACCTCGCCCGCCGACGATCTCACCGGCGCGGTGGCGGCTCGCACCCACCGCGTCCTTGGAGCCGGTGGCGTGGCGAGCTGGCACGTCCACATGGAGCTCATCCATCCGAGCGGCGGTTGAGCGCGCAGCGCGCGTTCGACCTGGCCTGAACACACAAGAGCAGGGTCAGCTCAGTGGTGCGGCTCGACCGGGAACGGCAGCGAGTCGCGCTCGTCGATCGCGACCAGCAGCTCGAGCATCCCGCCGTCCGGGTCCGTGGCGAGCAGGCTGACGTGCGCGCCGACCCCGAAGTCGATGACGCGCTCGTCGCAGGCGCCTCGAGCCAGCAGACGGTCCCTGATCGTGACGAACTGCTCCAGATCGGAGGCCTCGAGCGCGAAGTGATGCAGACGGGCAGGCGACCAGTCGCCGCGGATCGACGGCTCCTCGAACACGTGCAGCGTGACACCGCCGATCCGGAACACGGACGGTTGCGCACAGCGATCGGGCGCGTCAGCGCCGAGCACCGCGCGGTAGAACTCGGCCGTCGTCGCGTAGTCCGGCGTGAAGATCGCGACATGGTGGATCCGATCCATCAGGCGACGATCATGCCAGCGCCGCGGACGGGGACGACGCCCGGGCGCGCGGCCGGACCGGGCCGTCGTGGCCGTGGGCGTAGGGTCTTGGCTGCGATGCTCGGCCCCGAGGCCCGTCTGCTGCGCTACCTCCTCGCCGTCGCCGAGGAGCTCAGCTTCACACGCGCCGCCGAGCGCGTCGGCATCGCCCAGCCCGCCCTGAGCGCGGCCATCCGCCAGCTCGAAGCCCAACTCGAAGTGCAACTGCTGACCCGGAGCACGCGATCGGTCGCACTGACCGACGCGGGCACGCGAATCCGCGCCATCACGACCAGCTGCTCGAGGCGCTGGCCGCCGCCGGCGTGCGTGGTCCGCAGCTCGTCGAGCGGCCCGTGGCGTTCGACCCCGGCGAGGTGGAGGTCGACCACAGCTTCCTGGCCTGGGCCTCGTCGCCCGGTGAGCGGCTGTGGATCCCCACGACCGCCTACCTGCTCCTCGGCGGCGAGGTCCCGATCCTCGTGGACGCGGGCTTCCGCGATCCGGGAGAGTTCTTCGCCGCCTCCGGCGTCCCCGCCCGTCGGCTGCCCGAGCAGGAACTCGAGATCCAGCTCGCCCGCCACGGCCTCGAGGCCGGCGACGTCGGCTATGTCCTGCACACGCACCTGCACCACGACCACACGGGACTGGACGCGCGGCTTGCGCAGGCCGGGCTGCTGATCCAGCGCGCGGAGCTGCAGTACGCCGCCGCTCCGCAGTTCCCGATCGCGTTCTACGACCGCGTCGACATCGCGGCAATCGTCGGGGAGCTGTGGGATCGCGTCGAGCTGCTCGACGG